>JAWVYK010000020.1:0-18170 GCA_033722755.1 Rhodovibrionaceae bacterium
ATCGAGGATGCGGACGCTTGCCTGCTGGTTGGCACGAACCCGCGCTGGGAGGCCGCGCTCATCAATGCGCGGCTGCGCAAACGGTTCCTGCGCGGCGGTTTCAAGGTGGCCTCCATCGGCGAGCCGCTCGATCTGACCTTCCCGGTCGATGCGCTGGGCGCCGGTCCGGAAACCTTGAAGGAGATCGCTGACGGCAAGCACAGCTTCTGCAAGGTGCTGGAGGATGCCGAGCGGCCGATGATCGTCGTCGGCATGGGGGCGCTTGCGCGCTCCGACGGCGCTGCGGTGCTGGCAACGGCCGGCAAGATTGCCGAAACCTATGGCATGACCGGCGCCGACTGGAACGGCTTCAACGTCCTGCACACCGCCGCCGGACGCGTGGCCGGGCTCGACCTCGGCTTCCTGCCAGGCGAGGGCGGGCGCGATATGGAAGGCATTCTCAGCGGCGCCGAGAAGGGCGAGATCAAGCTGGTCTACCTGCTGGGTGCGGACGAATTCGATACAGGCAGGTTGGGCGAGGCTTTCACGATCTATCAGGGCCACCATGGCGATGCCGGGGCGACGCGCGCCGACGTGGTGCTGCCCGGCGCTGCCTATACCGAGAAGAACGGCACCTACGTCAACACCGAGGGCCGGGTTCAGTTGGGGCGGCTTTCGACCTTCCCGCCCGGCGACGCGCGTGAGGACTGGACGATCATCCGCGCGCTGTCCGAGTTGGCCGGCGAACGGCTGCCCTACGACAACCTCGGGCAACTGCGTCAGCGCCTGATCGAGGCGAACGAGATCTTCGCCGCGGTGGACGAGGTCTCCCGCGCTGAATGGTCGGGCCTCGGCACCCCAGGCAAGCTGGAGAGCGCGCCGTTCAGGCTGCCGGTCGAGAATTTCTATATGACCGACCCGATCAGCCGGAACTCGGTGACCATGGCCAAATGCACGGAAGAAATCGTGCTGAACCGGCAGGCGGAGGCCACTGGAACCGATGGTTAACTTCTGGGAGGGCTACGCCTGGCCCACGATCATCATCGTTGCGCAGATCGTCGCCATCCTGGTGCCGCTACTGGTCGCCGTCGCCTACCTGACCTATGCCGAGCGCAAGGTCATCGCCGCCATCCAGCTTCGCAAGGGCCCGAACGTGGTGGGCCCCTTCGGTCTTCTGCAGCCCTTGGCCGACGGGCTGAAGCTGCTGTTCAAGGAAACCATCCTGCCCGCGGGCTCGAACCGTGTGGTTTTCGTGCTCGCGCCGATGATCACCTTCATTCTGGCGATCGTTGCCTGGGCGGTGATTCCCTTTGGCGAAGGTATCGTGCTGGCCGACATCAACGTCGGCATCCTCTATCTCTTCGCGATTTCGTCCCTGGGCGTCTACGGCGTGATCATGGCCGGCTGGGCCTCGAACTCGAAGTATCCCTTCCTGGGCGCACTGCGCTCGGCGGCGCAGATGATCTCCTACGAGGTCTCGCTCGGTTTCGTGATCGTAACCGTGCTGCTGTGCGTCGGCTCGCTCAACCTGACGGACATCGTCCTGGCGCAGCAGACCGTGTGGTTTGCGGTGCCGCTGCTGCCGATGTTCGTGATCTTCTTCGTCTCGACGCTTGCGGAAACCAACCGCGCGCCCTTCGACCTTCCGGAGGGCGAGTCCGAACTGGTGGCGGGATTTTTCGTCGAATACTCCTCGATGACCTTCGCACTCTTCTTCCTCGGCGAATACGCGAACATGATCCTGATGAGCGCGATGACGACGGTGCTGTTCCTGGGCGGCTGGCTGCCGCCGTTCGACATCGCGCCTTTCAACTGGATTCCCGGGCCCATCTGGTTCGCCCTGAAGATCGCGGTGGTGCTGTTCTTCTTCCTGTGGGTGCGCGCCACGGTGCCGCGCTACCGTTACGATCAGCTTATGCGCCTGGGCTGGAAAGTCTTCCTGCCGGCCTCACTGTTCTGGGTCGTATTGACCGCGGGCGTGCTGGTGGCGTTCGATTGGGTGCCGGCATGAGAACGGACGCAATTATGCGCGAAATGCAGACCCGGGCGCTTGTCTTGCGCCGTGCGGGCACTATGGTAGGCGCCGCCACGCGGTCAATTGCCGGAAAGGGTTTGACGTAGCATGTCAGTCATCGACCGCACTGCCCGAAGCCTTTTCCTGGCCGAGCTTCTGAGCGGCCTTTACAAGACCTTCAGCTACATGTTCAAGCCGAAGGTGACGCTGAACTACCCTTACGAAAAGGGACCGCTTAGCGCGCGTTTTCGGGGCGAGCACGCGCTGCGCCGCTATCCCAACGGGGAGGAGCGCTGCATCGCCTGCAAGCTGTGCGAAGCCATCTGTCCGGCGCTGGCCATCACCATCGAGGCCGAGCCGCGCGAGGATGGCAGCCGCCGCACGACGCGCTATGACATCGACATGACGAAATGCATCTACTGCGGGCTGTGCGAGGAGGCATGCCCCGTCGACGCGATCGTGGAGGGGCCGAACTTCGAATTCGCGACCGAGACCCGCGAGGAGCTCTACTACAACAAGCAGAAGCTCCTGGAGAACGGAGATCGCTGGGAATACGAGCTTTCCCGCAAACTCGAGTTGGAGGCGCCTTACCGCTGATGGCCGACAGGCGGCCTGCAGTGCGCAGGCAAAGGGGCAACGAGAAGAACGAAGGATAGGGGCTTGGCTCTGGATTACCCGACCGAAGCGAGGAGCGCGCGATGATCGTCCACGCGCTCGTCTTCTATTTGTTCGCGGCGATCACCGTCGCCTCGGCGGTGATGGTGATCTCGTCGCGCAATCCCGTTCACTCGGTGCTTTTCCTGATCCTGGCCTTCGTCAACGCCGCCGGCCTGTTCATTCTCATGGGCGCCGAGTTCCTCGGGATGATCCTCATCGTCGTCTACGTGGGCGCGGTGGCCGTGCTGTTCCTCTTCGTGGTGATGATGCTGGACATCAACATCGCGCAGTTGCGCCAGGGATTCCTGCAGTATCTGCCGATCGGCGCTCTGGTTGGGCTCATTCTGCTGGTCGAGTTGGCGATGATCCTGGGCGCCTGGGCGGTGACGCCCGAGGCCGGCGCCGCGGTTTCCACGCCGCAGCCGCCGCCCGGCGGTCTGACCAACACCGAAGCACTCGGCAACGTGCTCTACACGAAGTACATCTACCTCTTCCAGGCCGCGGGCATCGTGCTGCTGATCGCGATGGTGGGCGCCATCGTTCTGACCCTCCGGCAAAGGGCGGGCGTGCGCCGGCAGTCCATCGTCGATCAGGTCGGACGGCGGCCGTCGGAGACGATGGAAGTCAAGAAAGTTCCGAGCCGGAGCGGGATCTGAGCCATGTGGGAAATCGGACTGGGCCATTACCTGACGCTGGCGGCGATCCTGTTTACGCTGGGCATCTTCGGGATCTTCCTGAACCGGAAGAACGTCATCATCATCCTGATGTCCATCGAACTCATGCTGCTGTCGGTGAACATCAACCTCGTGGCGTTCTCAACGCACCTGGGCGACGTGCTGGGCCAGGTTTTCGCGATGTTCGTCCTCACGGTGGCCGCGGCGGAATCGGCCATCGGGCTGGCGATCATCGTGATCTTCTTCCGTAACCGCGGCTCCATCGCGGTGGAAGACGTCAACATGATGAAGGGTTAGGGGCGATGGACGCTGCGATTGTCTTGCTGCCCCTGCTCGGGGCGCTGCTGGCGGGAGTTTTCGGCCGGTCGTTGGGCGACCGGGGATCGCAGTTCGTCACCTGCGGGCTGCTGCTGATTTCCATGGTGCTCTCGATCGTCGTGTTCATCGACGTCGCCATTCAGGGCAATGCGCGCACCACCGAGCTCTTCACCTGGATCTCGTCCGGCAATTTCGAGCTCTCCTGGGCGCTGCGCGTGGATACGCTGACCGCGGTCATGCTGCTGGTCGTCACGCTGGTGTCGGCCATGGTGCACGTCTACTCCATCGGCTACATGTCGCACGACACCTCGATCCCGCGGTTCTTCTCCTATCTCTCGCTGTTCACCTTCTTCATGCTCTCGCTGGTGACGGCGGACAACTTCGTCCAGATGTTCTTTGGCTGGGAAGGGGTCGGCCTGGCCTCCTATCTGCTGATCGGATTCTGGTACGACCGGCCGAGCGCGAACGCCGCTGCGATCAAGGCGTTCCTGGTCAACCGCGTGGGCGACATTGGGTTTGCCATCGGCATCGCCGGCGCCTTCTTCCTGTTCGGGACGGTCGGCTTCGACCAGGTCTTCGCCGATGCCGAGGGGCTGTCCGATGCGCGATTCGAGTTCATCGGAATCGAAGGCCACGCGCTGACGACCATCTGCATTCTGCTGTTCATCGGCGCCATGGGCAAATCCGCGCAACTTGGGCTGCACACCTGGCTGCCGGATGCGATGGAAGGCCCGACCCCGGTCTCCGCCCTCATCCATGCCGCAACGATGGTGACGGCCGGCATATTCATGCTGTGCCGCCTGTCACCGATTTTCGAGTATGCGCCGCTCGCGCTCGAGCTGGTCACCTACATCGGCGCCGCGACCGCCTTCTTTGCGGCGACCGTCGGCATGGCCCAGAATGACATCAAGCGCGTCATCGCCTATTCGACCTGCAGCCAGCTCGGCTACATGTTCTTTGCCATTGGCGTGTCCGCCTATGGCGCGGCGATCTTCCACCTTATGACGCACGCCTTCTTCAAGGCACTGCTGTTCCTGGGTGCGGGCTCCGTCATTCACGCCATGGGCGACGAGCAGGACATGCGCAAGATGGGCGGAATTTGGCGCATGATCCCGGTGACCTATGGGCTGATGTGGATCGGTTCGCTGGCGCTCGCGGGCATTCCGCCCTTCGCCGGCTTCTTCTCCAAGGACATCGTGCTCGAGGCCGCCTACGCCGATCACAGCGTGCATGGCCAATTCGCCTTCTGGCTGGGCATCGCGGCGGCCTTCATGACCGCGTTCTATTCCTGGCGGCTGTTGCTGATGACCTTCCACGGCAAGCCGCGGGCGAGCTCGGATGTGATGTCGCACGTGCACGAATCCCCGAAGGTCATGATCGTGCCGCTGATCGTGCTCGCCACGGGGGCCGTCCTGGCCGGCTGGGCCGGCTACGGCATGTTCGTCGGCGACGGGCGCGAGGCCTTCTGGGGCAACTCCCTGCTGATTCTGCATGAAAACGACAGCGTGGAGGCCGCACACCATGTGGCCACCTGGGTTAAGCTGCTGCCGCTCGTCGTCGGGCTGGCCGGCATCGGGCTTGCCTATGTCATGTATATGTTCCTGCCCGACCTGCCGGGGCGCCTCGTGGCGCGCATCAAGCCGGCCTACCTCTTCGTCTATAACAAGTGGTACTTCGACGAGCTTTACGATGCGGTCTTCACGCGCACGGCGCACTACCTGGGCCACGGCCTCTGGAAGTCGGGCGACGGGGCGGTGATCGACGGCATCGGCCCGGACGGCATCGCCGCGGCGACGCGAAACCTGGCGCAGCGCGCCGGCCGGCTGCAGAGCGGCTTTGTCTACCACTACGCCTTTGCCATGCTGGTCGGCGTCGTGCTGCTGATCACCTGGTATCTCTTCACGCAGATCGGATGACCCCGTCATGGAAGGCTGGCCTCTCCTATCACTGGTGACCTTCCTGCCGCTGATCGGCGCCGGGTTCGTCCTGGTGATCCGCGGCGACGAGGAACTGGTGGCGCGCAATGCCCGCTACGTTGCGCTTTGGACGTCTCTGATCACCTTCGTACTGTCGCTGTTCATCTGGTTCGGCTTCGAGCGCGGCACGGCCGAGTTCCAGTTCGTCGAGACCGCCGCCTGGCTGCCCAGTTTCGGCATCAATTACCGCATGGGCGTGGACGGCATTTCCATGCCCTTCGTGCTGCTTTCCACGCTGTTGACGCCGCTTTGCATCATCGCCTCATGGGAGGCCATCCAGAGCCGGGTGAAGGAATACATGATCGCCTTCCTGGTGCTCGAGACGCTGATGGTGGGCATGTTCTGCGCTTTGGACTTCGTGGTGTTCTACGTCTTCTTCGAGGGCGTGCTGATCCCGATGTTCCTGATCATCGGGGTTTGGGGCGGCGGACGGCGAGTCTATGCGGCCTTCAAGTTCTTCCTCTTCACCTTCGCCGGCTCGGTGCTGATGCTGATCGCACTGCTGACGATCTTCTTCAAGACCGGCACCACCGACATCGAGACCCTGCTGACCGCCCGATTGCCGGCGGAGATGCAGCTCTACCTCTGGCTCGCCTTCTTCGCGTCCTTCGCGGTGAAGATTCCGATGTGGCCGGTGCACACCTGGCTGCCCGATGCCCACGTCGAGGCGCCGACGGCGGGCTCGGTCATCCTGGCCGGCATTCTGCTAAAGATGGGCGGCTACGGTTTCCTGCGCTTTTCCGTGCCGATGCTGCCGGAGGCGACCGAGTTCTTCGCGCCGCTGGTCTTCGCGCTTTCCGTGGTCGCGGTGATCTACACCTCGCTCGTCGCCCTGGCGCAGGAGGATATGAAGAAGCTGATCGCCTATTCCTCCGTGGCGCACATGGGCTTCGTCACGGTGGGCATCTTCACGCTCAATCAGCAGGGCATCGAGGGGGCGATGTACCAGATGCTTTCGCACGGGCTGGTCTCGGCCGCGCTCTTCCTGTGCGTCGGCGTCGTCTACGACCGCCTGCACACGCGCGAGATCGCGCGTTACGGCGGGCTCGTGCACAACATGCCCCACTATTCCGTGGTCTTCATGATCTTCATGCTGGCCTCGGTCGGCCTGCCGGGGACGAGCGGGTTCATCGGCGAATTCCTGGTCATCGTGGGCGCATTCCAGGTGAACACCTGGATCGCCCTGCTGATCGCCAGCGGCATGGTGCTGGGCGCGGCCTACATGCTCTACCTTTACCGCCGCGTCATATTCGGCCAGCTCACCAAAGACGACCTCAAGTCCATGCTCGACATGAACCTGAGGGAGAAGGTGGTCTTCGCGCCGCTGATCGCTCTCGTCCTATTGATGGGCGTCTACCCGATGCCCTTCCTTGACGTGATGTCGGCTTCCGTCGAGAACCTGATCGCCAACTACGAAGCGGCCTTGGCCGCGGCAGGGGAGGAGGGGCCGAGCCTCGCTTCCCTCTGGCCGGCCGAGCGTATTGCGGAGGTGCTGCGATGATTTCGGCGGACCTGGGAGCTGCACTTCCGGAGATTTTTCTCGTCGTTCTGGCGATGGCGCTTCTGCTCGTCGGCGTCTTCCAGAAGCGCCAGGCGCTCCTGCGGGTCTTCTATCCCTCGCTGGGCGTGCTGGCGATCACCTTCCTGCTCGTTGCGACGGGCCCGGACCGGACCGAAGCCTTCGAGGGCCTGTTCGTCGTCGATGCCTTCGCGCGCTACATGAAGCTGCTGGTGCTGCTCGGATCCTTCGTCTCGCTGGTGCTGTCGCTGCGCTATATCCAGCGGGAGAACATGGCCCGCTTCGAATTTCCGGTCCTCATCCTCTTTGCCACGCTCGGCATGATGATGATGATCTCGGCCGACGACCTCATCGCGCTCTATATCGGCCTCGAGCTGCAGAGCCTCTCGCTCTACGTCGTCGCAGCGTTCCGCCGCGACACCCTGCGTTCGACGGAGGCGGGGCTGAAATACTTCGTCCTCAGCGCGCTGGCTTCCGGCATGCTGCTCTACGGGGCGTCGCTGGTCTACGGCTTCACCGCCTCCACCGATTTCACGGCCCTGGCGAGCACCATCGAGGCGTCCGTGGCCGAGGGCGACTTGGCGCTGGGTTTGGTCGTGGGCCTCGTGTTCATTGCCGCCGGACTGGCGTTCAAGGTATCCGCCGTGCCCTTCCATATGTGGACGCCCGACGTCTACGAGGGCGCCCCCACGCCGGTCACCGCCTTCTTCGCGACGGCGCCCAAGGTCGCGGCCATGGCGCTTTTCGTGCGCGTGATGATCGAGCCCTTCGGCGATCTGGCGGGGCAGTGGCAGCAGATCATTATCTTCGTCTCCATCCTGTCGATGATCCTGGGCGCGGTCGCCGCCATCAACCAGCGCAACATCAAGCGCCTGATGGCCTACAGCTCCATCGGACACATCGGCTATGCCCTGGTCGGCCTGGCCGCCGGGACCGAGGAGGGCGTGCGCGGCATCGCCATTTACCTGGCGATCTATCTGGTCATGAACCTGGGCACCTTCGCGGTCATCCTTTGCATGCGCCAGCGTGACCGGATGGTCGAGGACATCGACGACCTGAAGGGACTCTCGCGCACCCATCCGATGATGGCGCTTGCGCTGGCGATTCTCATGTTCTCGCTGGCCGGCGTGCCGCCCATGGCCGGGTTCTTCGGCAAGGTCTATGTCTTCATGGCCGCGGTGCAGGCAGAGCTCTACACCCTTGCCGTGATCGGCGTGCTGAGCTCGGTGATTGCCGCGTTCTATTACCTGCGCATCGTCAAGCTGATGTACTTCGACGAGCCGGCGGAGGCCTTCGACCGGCCGATCGGCCGCGAGTTGGGCGTCGTGCTTGGCGTGAGCAGCGTGCTCGTGCTGCTCTTCTTCCTGCAACCCGATATCCTTGTGGGCGGAGCCGAGGCTGCGGCCGCGGCGCTCTTCGCGGGATGAGCGCGTCGGAGGCCGGTGCAGGCGCGCGGGAGCCCCGGCTGCCGCCGGTTTATCGGCTGGTGGCGATGGACAGCGTCTCCAGCACGATGGACGAAGCCCGGCGCCTCGCCCAAGAGGGCGCGGAGGACGGCACGCTCGTGTGGGCGCGCGAGCAGACCGGCGGGCGCGGGCGGCGCGGTCGCGAATGGAGCAGCCCGCGCGGCAACCTCTATTTGACTTTGATCCTGCGACCCATGTGTGCGCCGCGAGAAGCCGCGCAACTGGGCTTCGTGGCGGGACTGGGGCTGGTCGACGCGCTCGGCAGCGTGATTCCGCCAATGATCGAGGTGCACCTGAAGTGGCCCAACGACGTTCTGTTGAACGATCGCAAGGCCGCGGGCCTGTTGCTGGAAATGGCCACGACGGAGGCGGGTGAGATCGATTTTCTCCTCCTGGGGCTTGGCTGCAACGTCAAGACCTTCCCGCAGGAGACCGAATTTCCGGCGACCAGCATCCATTTCGAGGGCGCACCGCCCAGCCTTTGCGAGGTTGATGTGCTGGAGGCATTCAGTCGGCACTTCCTGACCTGGGTGAACCGGTGGCTGGAAGACGGTTTCGCCCAGATTCGCCAGACCTGGTTGCGGCACGCGTGGCACCTGGGCGAGGAGATCGAGGTGCGCGTTGGAGAAGACGAACTTAAGGGAGTGTTCCGCGACCTGGACGCGGACGGCGCGCTGCTGCTCACCACGCCGAACGGCGCGGAGACCCGGGTCTCCGCTGGCGACGTATTATTCCGCGAGGCCTGAGGAGGGCCTGCATGCTGCTCGTCATCGATTCCGGCAACACCAACGTGGTCTTCGCGCTTTACGACGGCCGCACGCAGGTCGGCCGCTGGCGGGCGTCGAGCGACCCGCGGCGCACTGCCGACGAATACGCCGTGTGGCTGACGCAGCTTATGAACCTGAAGGGCTTCGCGCTCGCCGATGTCGAGGCGGCGGTCATGGCGAATGTGGTGCCGGCGGCGGACTATGCGCTGCGCACCCTGTGCCAGCGCTACGTGAAAGGCGAGGCGCTCGTCGTGGGCGATCCCGGTGTGGAGATTGGCGTTGAGGCGCGGATCGACCGGCCGGAGCAGGTCGGCGCGGACCGCCTGGTCAATGCGCTTTCATCGCATGCGGAATTCGGCGGCCCGCTGGTGGTGATCGACTTCGGCACAGCCACCACCTTCGATATCGTAGGCGAGGACGGGGCCTATGAAGGCGGCGTCATCGCGCCCGGCATCCACCTCTCGGTGGAGGCGCTTTACATGGCTGCGGCCAAGTTGCCGCGCATCTCGGTCGAGAAGCCGCAGCGGGTAATCGGCAAGGCGACCGTGCCGGCAATGCAATCCGGCGTTTTCTGGGGCTATGTCGGACTGATTGAAGGGCTGCTGAAGCGAATCAGGGAAGAGGACGGGCGCGAACTCGAGGTCGTCGCAACGGGCGGCCTGGCCGCCATCTTCGTCGAGGCGACCGAGTGCTTCGAGACTGTGGACCTCGACCTGACGCTGAAAGGCCTGGTGCGCATCTACGAGCTCAATCGCACGGACGGGCGATGAGCGAGTTTCCAGAAGCCGACGCTCTCTACTTCCTGCCGCTCGGCGGAACCGGCGAAATCGGCATGAACCTCAATCTCTACGGCCACGCGGGGCGTTGGCTGATGATCGACCTTGGCGTCACCTTCGCCGACGACCGGCAGCCGGGGGTGGATATCCTGATGGCCGACCCGGCCTTCATCGTGGAGCGACGCGAGCAACTGGTCGGACTCGTCCTGACGCACGGTCACGAAGACCATATCGGCGCCGTTCCCTACCTGTGGCCGATGCTGCGCTGCCCCATCTACGCCACGCCGTTCACGGCGGCGCTGGTGCGCGGAAAGCTGGAAGAGGCGGGACTGCACGAGGCGCTCGATATGATGACCATCGTGCCGATGTCCGGCGGCATGCTGATCGAGCCCTTCGAGATCGAGCTCATCACGCTCACCCACTCGATACCAGAGCCCAACGCGCTCGTCATCCGCACGCCGCTGGGCGCCGTCCTGCATACCGGCGACTGGAAGCTCGACCCGGAACCGCTTATCGGCGAGGACTTCGACGAGCAGCGTCTGCGCGAGCTGGCCGAGGAAGGCGTTCTGGCCATGATCGGCGATTCGACAAACGCCATGGTGGACGGCGATTCGGGCTCGGAAGCCGACGTGCGCGAAAGCCTGACGGAGTTGGTCTCCGGCCTGAAGAACCGGGTCGCAATCACCTGTTTCGCGTCCAATGTGGCGCGGCTTGCGACCGTCTTCCATGTGGCCTCGGCGACGGGCCGGCGCGTCGCTCTGGTCGGGCGTTCGCTCTGGCGAATTCTGCGTGCCGCGACGGAAACCGGCTACCTGACGGATGTGCCGCCGATCCTGGACGAGGAAGACATCGGCTATCTGCCGCGCGAGGAAGTGCTCATCGTTTGCACCGGCAGTCAGGGTGAAGGCCGCGCCGCGCTCTGGCGCATCGCCCGCGACGAGCACCCCAATGTGACGCTGGACCGCGGAGATGCTGTGATCTTCTCCTCGCGCATCATCCCGGGCAACGAGGTGGCCATCGGCGCCTTGCACAACGCGCTTCTGCATCTGGGCGTCGAGGTGATCACCGATGAGGATCATTTCGTCCACGTATCCGGCCATCCGGCGCGCGACGAACTGGCGCAAATGTACGGTTGGGTTCGCCCGCGTGCGGCAATTCCTGTGCACGGCGAAGCGCGCCATCTGATCGAGCATGCGCGTCTCGCCCAGGCGTGCCAGGTGCCCCACGCGCTGGTCGCCGAAAATGGCGACCTGATCCGCCTTGCGCCGGGCGAGGCAGAAATCGTCGAGGAGGTGGCGCACGGCCGCCTCGCGCTCGACGGCAGCCGGCTGGTGCGCGTGGACAGCCCGGTTCTCAGGGCCCGCAACAAAATGCGGATGAACGGCAGCGCGATGGTGACCGTCGCGGTGGACGGCGGCGGCCGGCTGCTGGGCGAACCGCAGGTGTCGTTGCAGGGCGTCTTCGATGAGGAGTTGGAAGCCGAAGCCTCGGATGAGGCGCGCGCGGCAGTCGTGGAGGCCATTGCCCGGGCGCCCAAGAGCCGGCTGGGCGACGACGAATTCCTGCGCGAGGCCGCTCGCGTGGCCGTGCGCAGGCTGTGCAACCGAAAACTGGGCAAAAAGCCGGTCACGCAGGTGCATCTGCTGCGCTTGTAATGCGGCCGGGCCCGATCTAGATCACCTGCAAGGCAGAGACGCACATCTTCATTAACGGAGGTAAGAGCAATCCATGATCGGCCGATTGAACCATGTCGCCATCGCCGTTCCGGATCTTGAGGCCGCCGCGGCGCAATACCGCGATACGCTCGGCGCCAAGGTCTCCGACCCGGTGGATCAGCCGGACCACGGCGTGACCGTCATATTCGTCGAGTTGCCCAACACCAAGATCGAACTGCTGCATCCGCTCGGCGAGAACTCGCCGATTCAGGGTTTTCTGGATAAGAACCAATCCGGTGGAATCCACCACGTCTGTTACGAGGTCGACGACATCTATGCGGCGCGCGACAGGCTGAAGGCCGACGGCGCGCGCGTGCTGGGCGATGGCGAGCCCAAGATCGGCGCACACGACAAACCTGTGCTTTTCCTGCATCCGAAGGATTTCTGCGGCACCCTGGTGGAGTTGGAGCAGGCCTGACAGGCTTCCCGTACGATCCCATGAACTGGTTCACCGGCATCGTCGTGTTCGTCATCACCTGGTGGGTGGTGCTCTTCGTCGTGCTGCCCTGGGGCATTCAGCCCGAGACCGATCCCGACCGGGAAAAGGGCCATATGGCCGGCGCACCGAAGAAGCCGATGCTCGTGCGCAAGGCACTGATCACGACGGGGATCACGGCGGTCATCTGGGCGATCATCTTTGGCGTTGTCGAAGCCGATTTGATTACCTTCCGCAATCCATCCCCCTGAGCGCCCAATGGCGAGCTACTGCGAAATCGCGCCGGGTCATCCGCTGCACGGGCCCTATCACGACCGGGAATACGGTTTTCCGACCGCCGACGAAACGGTGCTCTTCGAGCGGCTGGTGCTGGAGATCAACCAGGCCGGCCTGTCATGGGAACTCATGCTGAAGAAGCGCCCGGCGTTTCAGGACGCCTACGACGGCTTCCAGGTCGATCGGGTGGCCAGCTATGGCGACGCGGAGCGTCAGCGGCTGCTGTCCAATCCGGCAATCATCCGCAACCGGCTAAAGGTCGATGCAGCGATCTCGAACGCCAGGCTGATCCAGGGCCTGCGCGGCGAGTACGGCTCTTTCGCAGGCTGGATCGAAACGCATCACCCGCTGGACAGGGCGGGATGGGTCAAGCTGTTCCGCCGCGAGGGTTTCCGCTTCGTGGGCGGGGAGATCGTCGGAGAGTTTCTGATGAGCATCGGCATTCTTGAGGGCGCGCACGACCCTGTCTGCCCGGTGTTCACGGAAATCGAGAGGCTTCGGCCGCCCTGGATCGTCGGACCGGGCGCGCGGCTGGAGCCCGGCCATTGAGCGCGCCGGGCAAAAAGAAGGCAAGCACCCCTCGAAAGGGCGCTTGCCGACAATCCTCCGAGTGGACCCTTTTGATCTTGTTTCCCGCAGGCGACGGCCTGCGGTCTTCGGGTCCCGTCCTCCCTAAACTTGGGACGTGCTGCGGTATTATCACCGTCTTCTTGTGAGCACAGGGTTATAGAGAAAATCCGGTCTCACGTCACGGGGAATCCCGGCCCCTTTGCCTTAGGCGCCGAGGAACAGATACTTGGCCACGAACAGCAGCGTCACCAGACCCACCGCAGGCGAGACTTCCGAGACGCGCCCGCTCAGGATCTTCACCACCGTGTAGGTGATGAAGCCCAGACCGATGCCGTCGGCGATGGAAAATGTCAGCGGCATCGACAGGGCGGTGACCACGGCCGGCGCATAGTCGGTCGGCTCGTCCCAGTTGATCTCCGTCAGGCCGCGGGCCATGAGCGTGGCGACGAAGAGCAGGGCCGGCGCGGTCGCATAGGCGGGCACGCTTTGCGCCAGCGGAGAGAAGAAAAGCGTCAGCAGGAAAAGCGCGGCGACGACGACCGCCGTCAAACCCGTGCGTCCGCCGGCCTTGATGCCGGCCGCGCTCTCGATGTAGCTGGTCGTCGTCGAGGTGCCGAAGACGGAGCCCGCCACGGTGGCCGTGCTGTCGGCGATCAGCGCGCGCTTCAGGCGGGGCAGGCGGCCCTGTTCGTCCAATAGGCCGGCCCTGTGGGCGATGCCGACCAGCGTGCCCGCGGTGTCGAAGAAGTCGACGAAGAGGAACGCGAAGATCACGGTCACGAGGCCCACATTGAGCGCCCCTGCGAGATCGAGTTGCGCGAAGGTGGGCGTGGGGTCGGGCGGCAGGTCGGCGATGCCCTTGAACTCGCTGACGCCCAGCAGGATGCCGGCGGCGGTGACCGCCAGGATGCCGATCAGGACCGCGCCGGGCACCTTGTGGTGATCCAGCGCCACCATGATGAAGAAGCCGGCCAGCGCCAGCAGCGCGCCCGGCGCCAGCAGGTCGCCGATGGTCACCAGAGTGGCCGGATGGTCGATCACGATGCCGGCGTTTTTCAGCGCAATGATACCTAGGAAAAGCCCGATGCCGGCGGAGATCGCCAGCTTCAACGTTTGCGGGATGGCGTTGATGATCCACTCGCGCACGGGAAGGATGCTGAGCACGAGGAAGATAACGCCGGAGATGAACACGGCGCCAAGGGCGACCTGCCAGGCAAAGCCCATGCCGAGTACGACGGTATAGGTGAAATAGGCGTTGAGCCCCATGCCGGGCGCGAGCGCGATGGGATAGTTGGCCGCCAGCCCCATGATCGCGGTGCCCAACGCGGCGGCCAGGCAGGTCGCCACGAAGACCGCGCCGAAATCCATGCCGGTATCCGACAAAATGGCCGGGTTGACGAAGGTGATGTAGGCCATGGTGAGGAAGGTGGTCAGGCCCGCCATCACCTCCTTGCGCACGGTCGTTTCGTGCTCGCTCAGCTTGAACCAGGATTCCAGCATACGCCTCTCCCCCCCGTATTATTCGCTGCCCTGTTTTTCGGCCTTGCCGCCGCGCCTTTCCTCCTGACTCCGCGGTCATAGCAAGCAGCCGCAGCCGACTTGTCAAGCCTGCGCGCTTGTCCCGTAGACACCGCCGCGGTCATTCAATAGTCTCTGGCCCGCTTCGCAGGTGAGCCCCCGTCACCAATCCCGATCGTCTGCGCGGAAGAGAGCGTTCGATGCGTGTTTCACGTTATTTCCTGCCGACACTGAAGGAAACGCCCAGCGAGGCGAAGATCGTTTCGCACCAGCTCATGCTGCGCGCGGGCATGGTGCGGCAGGCGTCCGCCGGAATCTATTCGTGGCTGCCCCTGGGATTCCGCGTGCTGAAGAAGATCGAGCAGATCGTCCGCGAAGAGCAGGACCGTACCGGCTGTCATGAAATGCTGATGCCGACCATCCAGTCGGCCGATCTCTGGAAGCAGTCGGGGCGTTACGAGGACTATGGCGAGGAGATGCTGCGCATCCTCGACCGGCACCAGCACGAGATGCTCTATGGTCCGACGAACGAGGAGCTGATCACCGACATCTTCCGCGCTGGCGCGCGCAGCTACCGCGACGTGCCGCTATTGATGTACCACATCCAGTGGAAATTCCGCGACGAAGTGCGGCCTCGTTTCGGCGTCATGCGCGGGCGTGAGTTTCTGATGAAAGACGCCTATTCCTTCGATATGAACTACGAAAGCGCGCTCGTCGCCTACAACAAGATGTTCGTCGCCTACCTGCGGACCTTTGCGCGCATGGGGCTGAAGGCCATTCCCATGGAGGCCGAGACCGGGCCCATCGGCGGCAACCTCAGCCACGAGTTCATCATCCTGGCGGACACCGGGGAAAGCGAGATCTTCTGCGACCGGGACTTCATCGAGTACGACGTGCTGGCCTCGGCCGTGGACTACGACGACCACGCCGGCCTGGAGAAGGTGGTCGACTATTTCACCCGCCTTTATGCGCGCACGGACGAGAAGCATGATGCCGAGGCTTTTGCGAACGAGGTGCCCGAGCAGCGGCGCTATGAGGGACGCGGCATCGAGGTCGGGCACATCTTCTATTTCGGCACCAAGTATTCCGAACCGCTGGGCGCCTTCATCACCACGCCCGACGACGAACGCGTGCCGGTCCATATGGGCTCCTACGGCATCGGCGTCTCGCGGCTGGTCGGTGCGATTATCGAGGCGAGCCATGACGAGAACGGCATCGTCTGGCCGGAGCCCGTGGCGCCCTTCAAGGTCGGGCTCATCAACCTGCGCGCCACCGACGACGCCTGCGTGAAAGCCTGCGAGGACATCTACGCGCGTCTGCGCGCGGCGGGCGTCGAGGTGCTTTTCGAAGACAGGGACGAAAGCCCGGGCGCCAAGTTCGCGCAAATGGACCTGATCGGCCTGCCGTGGCAGCTGATCGTTGGTCCGCGCGGACTGAAGAACGGCGTTGTGGAACTGAAGCGGCGCGCAGGCGGCGAGCGCGAGGAACTTTCCATCGATTCGGCGCTTTCGCGCCTGAGCGCCTGAGCCGAAACCGGCCGGGCAGCGCTGAGAACAAGGAACGAGCGCGCATGATCTTCGGAGCCTTCGAGCGCATGGTGGCCTGGCGCTATCTGAGGGCCAAGCGCGAGGAGGGTTTCATCTCGGTTATTGCCGGCTTTTCCCTCGTCGGCATCATGTTGGGCGTCGCGGTCCTGATCATCGTAATGGCGGTGATGAACGGCTTCCGGCAGGAACTGCTGGAGCGCATTCTGGGCGTCAACGGCCACGTCACCGTCTACGCAAACGGCGGCAACATCGGCAACTACCAGACGCTGGCCGACCGCCTCGCCGCGCTTGCCTCTGTCGAGGTCGCCGACCCGCAAATCCAGGGCCAGGTCATGCTGACGACCGCCGGCAACGCGACCGGGGCGATCGTTCGCGGCATGACGCAGCAGGACCTGGCGCAGCGCAAATTGGTATCGGACAACATCGTCCAGGGCGCCTTCGACAAATACGGCCGGGACGGCGTGCTGCTGGGCAGCCGGCTGGCCCGCAGCCTCGGCGTCGGGGTCGGCGACCAGATCACGCTGCTGTCGCCGCGCGGACGCACCACGGTGATGGGAACGGTGCCGCGCATGAAGGCCTATGTGGTTGCGGGCCTCTTCGAGATCGGCATGTACGAATACGACAGCGGCTTCGTCTACATGCCGCTGGAAGCTGCGCAGACCTTCTTCCGGCTGGACGACCAGGTGAACGCCATCGAGGTGTTCGTCGCCGATCCCGAGAACATCGACGAGGCCAGGGCAAACATCGCGGACACCCTGGGTCCGGGCTTTCGAATCGTCGACTGGCAGCAGGCCAATTCCAGCTTCTTCAATGCGCTCCAGGTGGAGCGCAACGTGATGTTCCTCATCCTTTCGCTGATCATCCTGGTCGCCGCGCTCAATATCATCGCCGGCCAGATCATGCTGGTGAAGGACAAGAGCAGCGCAATAGCCATACTGCGCACCGTGGGTGCGACGCGCGGGATGGTCATGCGGATCTTCCTGATGAGCGGCATGAGCATTGGCATCGTGGGCACGCTGCTGGGATTCCTCGGCGGTGTTGCCTTCGCCGACAACATCGAGACCATCCGCGGCTGGCTGCAGGCCTTGACCGGGCAAGATCTCTTCCAGGCTGAAATCTACTTCCTGTCGCAGTTGCCTGCTGTGATCGATCCGGCGGAGGTCGTCGGCGTCATCATCATGTCGCTCTCGCTTTCGCTGGGCGCCTCCCTCTATCCCGCCCTCAGGGCTGCCAGCCTCGATCCGGTGGAGGCGCTGCGCTATGAGTGAGTCCCGCCATACTGCCCTCTCGATTTCCGGCGTGCGCAAGACCTTTCGGCAGGGCGAGAACTACCTCCACGTTCTCAAGGACTGCGATCTGGACATCCGCTCGGGCGAGATGGTGGCGCTGCTTGGCCCTTCCGGGGCCGGCAAATCGACGTTGCTGCACATCGCGGGACTGCTGGAACGCCCGGATGACGGGGAGATATCGGTGGCGGGACAGGCCTGCGCCAAGCTGTCGGATTCGGGCCGCACGGCCTTGCGGCGTCAGGCGCTGGGCTTTGTCTACCAGTATCACCACCTGCTGCCGGAATTCTCGGCGCTGGAAAATGTGATGCTGCCGCAGATGATCGCCAACTTGGGCCGGCGCATCGCAGAGGGCAGGGCGCGCGAGCTTCTCGATATGGTCGGCCTGTCCGAGCGCGTGACTCACCGCCCAGCACGCCTGTCGGGCGGCGAGCAGCAGCGCGTGGCAATCGCCCGCGCGCTCGCCAATGCGCCGGCGCTGTTGCTTGCCGACGAACCGACGGGAAACCTGGACCCCCATACCTCCGACCGGGTCTTCGACGTCTTCGTCAGTCTCGTGCGGGAAACCGGCCTGGCGGCGCTTGTGGCGACGCACAACATGCATCTCGCCGGGCGCATGGACCGAATTCTACAGCTCGAGGAAGGCCGGGTGATCCCGGCCGGCTGACCCCCGGCG
>JAWVYK010000021.1:0-17901 GCA_033722755.1 Rhodovibrionaceae bacterium
CGCCCTCGACGTCACCACGCAGATCGAAGTCCTGGCCGCCATCCGCGACGTCGTCGAGCAGTTCGACACCGCGGCCATCTACATCACCCACGACCTCGCGGTGGTCGCTCAGATGGCCGACCGCATCAAGGTGCTGCGCTACGGCGAAGAAGTGGAAGAGGCCGACACACGGGAGATGCTGAGCCATCCGAAGGAGAGCTATACGAAGTCGCTTTGGGCCGTGCGCAGCTTCAAAAAGGAGAACGCTCCGGACGTATCGGACGAGAATCCACTCATGTCGGTGCGCAACGTCACGGCCGCCTATGGCAAGACGCCCGTGCTGCATGACATCTCCTTCGACATCTACAAGCGCCAAACCGTGGCAGTGGTGGGTGAGTCGGGCTCCGGCAAATCCACGGCCGCGCGCGTGATCACCGGCCTGCTTCCGCCCACCGAGGGCGAGATCGTTTTCGAGGGGACATCCCTGCCGCCGAGCTTCAAGCAGCGCAGCAAGGACCAGCTTCGCCATATCCAGATGATCTACCAGATGCCGGATACCGCGCTGAACCCGAAGCAGCGGGTGCGCGACGTCATCGGCCGGCCGCTCGGATTCTATCTCGGCATGCGCGGCAAAAAGCGCGAGCAGCGTATCCGCGATCTGCTGAGCATGATCGAAATGGAACCCAGCCAGTATATCGACCGGCTCCCCGACGAATTGTCCGGCGGCCAGAAACAGCGCATCTGCATCGCCCGGGCGCTGGCCGCCGACCCGACGCTGGTGATCTGCGACGAGGTAACCTCTGCGCTGGATCAGCTGGTCGCCGAGGAAATCCTGAAGCTGCTCGACCGCCTGCAGCGCGAGCTGGACCTCTCCTACATGTTCATCACCCACGATCTGGCGACGGTGCGCGCCATCGCCGACGAGGTGGTGGTGATGCTGAACGGCGAGGTGGTGGAAAGCGGCCCGCGCGACGAGATGTTCACCCCGCCGCACCACGAATACACGGAGCTGCTGCTCTCCTCGGTTCCGGAGATGGACCCCGACTGGCTGGACGAGTTGCTGAAAACCCGGGCCGGTCAGCGCGCCGCCGATATGCGCTGAGGCCGGATCGGGACCGCTCGCCCGGCTAGGCGGTATCGCCCGCCTCGTTGCGGAAGCGGATGACGTTTTCCTGGTCGAAATGGGCGAGGCTGCGGCGCAGGGTTTCCGCCGCCCACTGGTGGAAGCAGAGCGTGGGCCCGTCCATCGCCGGCGAGAACACGCCGCCCTGAAAACCGGGAGAGGCGCGACCCGCCTGCATACCCTCGACCACGTCCTGGTCCTCCGCGAAGACACCGCGCCAGGTCTCGGCATTCGCCCGGCGCAGGCGGTCGAAGTCCGGACCCAGGGCTTCGTCGCCCACGTAGTAGATCTCGAAATGCTCGCGCGTGCGCCCCGCGGCCAGCGGCTCGACAATCACGGCATAGAAGTGGTCGGCATGCAGACCCACCAGCACATTCGGGTAAAGCGCGATGTATTCCGCGCGTTTGTCCCAGTCCGCCGGCCACCGCGGAAAGCGCGGAAAGGCCTGGCCGTCGTCGGTGAGAGTCGGGCTGTAGACCATGGTGCCCTGGCCTGAGCCCACACCCTCCATTTCGATGTGGTAGTGGTCCTCCAGCCTGGAATAGGCATTCAGCGACGGATGCACCCAGGGCAAATGATAGGCCTCGCAATAGTTCTCCACCGCCAGCTTCCAGTTGCAGGCGAGGTCGAAGCCCAGGCGCGAGTCCGAACCGCCGTGACGGATCAGGTCCGGGTCGACCATGTGCCAGCGCCTCGCGAGCGGGGCGATGTAGTCCGCGAATGGCTGGGCGTCGCCTGAGAGGTTGACGAAGACCATGTCCATCCACACGCCGGTGCGCACCTGCTTCAGCCCGTTGCCCTCTCGCGTGAAGCCGGGGCAATGGTTCTTTCCCGAGCCGCCCACGTGCGGGGTGGCGCGCAGGCGACCTTCGAGGTCGTAGGTCCAGGAGTGATAAGGACAACGCAGCGCCTTGCCCAGCCGCCCCGGCTTGGTCAACAGTTTCAGGCCCCGGTGGCTGCAGACGTTGTGAAAGACCTTGATGTCCCCCGCCTGGTCGCGCAGCAGGATGAGAGGCAGACCCAGGAGTTCGATCGGGCGCACGTCGCCGGGCTGCGGCACCCAGGCGCCCACGCCCACGCAGGTCCAGGTGCGCGCAAGCAGGTTGTCGCGCTCGAAGCGTGCGAAATCCTCGGAGGTATAGGCGTAGTTCGGAAGACCGCGTGCCGTCTCGATCGGCTCGGAGACACGAACCAGATCTTCGAGAATGCTGTGTACCGGTAGACGGTCCAAGCCATGATTTTGCATTGCAGCATACTCCGAACGCAGCCCGCGGCCATTCCACCGCAACGCCATAGTCTCCGCTATGAACAGGCAGAGCGTAAACCGCAAAACGTTGTCGCGAGATATAACCTGAAGTTATGATTGGCTGATGGCGCCCTGTGCGCTGCCAGACCGGAAAGCCCGTGCAATGGAAAGACTTGTAACGCGCCTGCCCTCGCCCTCGGCCCTCCTGACATTCGAGGCGGCCGCCCGGCAGGGCAGTTTCACCCGGGCGGCGGGCGAGCTGAACGTCACCCAGGCCGCGGTGAGCCGGCAGATTCGCAACCTGGAAACCCGGCTTGGCGTGCGCCTCTTCGACCGCGGCCACAGGGCGGTCAGCCTGACGGCGCAGGGAAAGGAGCTGCACGCGGCCGTCACCATGGGGCTGGAGCACATCGCGCGCACCGTCGCCGAGATTCAAGCGAGCGCGCGCCGCGAGCAGCGCGATGTGACCGTCGCCGCCACCAACGCGGTCTCCGCCTTCTGGCTGATGCCGAGACTAACCACGTTCCGGGCGACCAACCCCAGCATCTCGATCCGCGTGGTCTCGCAGGATCGCTTCGCGGAGGTCGGCAGCGAGGCAAGCGACATCGCCGTGCGCTATGGCGTCGGCCGCTGGCCGGGCGTGGTGGCGCGGCGGCTTTTCGCCGACGAGATCTTTCCCGTCTGCAGTCCGGGATTTGCGCAATCCCGGCCGGAGCTGACCACGCCCGGGGACCTTGTCTCGCAACCTTTGCTGGCCCTCGACGCGCCAGAGCCCATCTGGATCGACTGGGACACCTGGTTCGCGCGCCAGGGGATCGCCGATCAGGGCCGGCAGAACCGATTGCGCTTCACCAACTACACGATCTTGATCCAGGCGGCGCTCGAAGGTCAGGGGGTGGCGCTCGGCTGGTCGCGGCTGGTGGCCGACCTGGTCGACCGGGGGCACCTGGTGCGGCCGATCGGGGCATCGATGACCTCCGATCACGCCTATCACCTCGTCTGGTCGGAGCGAAAACCCCTGGAAAAGCCGGTCAGGCGCCTGCGCGACTGGCTTCTGCGCGAAGCCGGCCAAGTGGGATGAAGTTTACGCTTTGGTGCCTTCGAGCGTGTCGAGATCGTATTCCGTCTTTTTGCTGACCACGCGCAAAGCGAAGCTGGAGCGGATGCGCGAGACGCCCGGAAAGCGCGACAGCCGGGTCTTATGGATACGCTCGTAATCCCCGGTGCCCGACGCCACCAGGCGCAAGAGGTAGTCGGCGTCGCCCGACATGAGATAGCACTCCATCACCTCCGGACAGGCGCGCACCGCCTCCTCGAAGGCCTCGAGGCTCTCCTCGCTCTGACTGTTGAGCGTGATCTCCACGAAGACGTCGCAAGCCTGGCCGATACTTGAGGGGTCAAGCAGGGCCACATAGCCGGAAATAACGCCGGCGTCCTCCAGCCGACGCACCCGTCTGAGGCAAGCCGACTGCGACAGGTTGACCCTGTCCGCCAGCTCGGCGTTGCTGATCCGCCCATCTCTCTGCAGTCGGCGCAGAATCTTGATGTCTGTCGCGTCGAGGTCAGGCATAGGCAGGATATTTACTTAAACTTGGGGTATGCGCAAGATTCTGCGAAATTCTATCTAAGAGCCCACAATCTTCGCAAGGACATGCATCGCCTCCCTGACCTATTCTGCAGTCATCGCAACAACCGGTCCGGCACCCGTGCATCGAGCCCCATGCGGCTCTGCAACGCCGGCCAATGATCCCAGGGAGGACGCCATGTTGATCGGGGTTCCAAAGGAAACAAAGGTTCACGAATACCGGGTCGGACTGACGCCCGACAGCGTGCAGGAACTAACGCTGCACGGTCACGAGGTTCTCGTCGAGACCAACGCAGGCGCTGGCGCGGGCTTCCAGGACGAAGACTATCAGGCCGCCGGCGCGAAGATCGCCGGCCAGGCACCGGAAATCTTCGAGGCGGCCGACATGATCGTCAAGGTGAAGGAGCCCCAGGCATCGGAGCGAAAGATGCTGCGCGCGGGACAGATTCTCTTCACCTATCTGCATCTGGCGCCCGACGCCGAGCAGACCCGCGACCTCGTCGAAAGCGGGGCGACCTGCATCGCGTACGAAACCATCACGGACGGCGGTCCCGGATTGCCGCTGCTGGCCCCGATGTCCCAGGTGGCCGGGCGCATGTCGATCCAGGCGGGCGCCCACAGCCTCGAGCGTGCGCACGGCGGTCAGGGAATCCTGATGGGCGGCGTGCCCGGCGTTGCGCCGGCGAAGGTGGTTGTCATCGGCGGCGGCGTGGTCGGAGAGAACGCCATCTACATGGCGCTGGGCATGGCGGCGGACGTGAGCGTGCTGGACCGGAACGTGCAAGTGCTGGAACGCCTTTCGCGCCGTTTCGGATCGGCGCTGAAGACCGTCTATTCGACGCGCGCGGCCTTGGAGAAGCACGTGCTGGAGGCCGACCTCGTGATCGGCGCCGTGCTGGTCGCGGGCGCAGCCGCGCCCAAGCTGGTCACAGCCGAGATGGTCAAGTCGATGAAACCCGGATCGGTGCTGGTCGACGTGGCAATCGACCAGGGCGGATGCTTCGAGACCTCGAAGGCGACGACGCATGCCGATCCCATCTACATCGTCGACGATGTCGTGCACTACTGCGTGGCCAATATGCCGGGCGCCGTGCCTCGCACCTCGACGCAGGCGCTCAACAACGTCACCCTGCCCTACGTAATCGCGCTGGCCGACCGCGGCTATCGCGCGGCGCTCAGCGAAAACCCGAACTTCCTGCACGGGCTCAACGTGCACCGCGGCAAGGTCACGCATCGCGCCGTGGCCGAGAACCTCGGTTACGATTTCGTCGCGCCCGCCGATGCTCTGGCCGCTTAGGCAGCACCTCTCATTTCTACTCGCGCAGCTTCGGTTCCTCCCCCGAGGCGCGCCCCGCGGCGGCCCAACAGTCTGGGCCGCCGCTTTCTTTTGCATCGAATCCGGGATCAGACGGCAAGGCTTGGAAGCCGCTAGGCCAGCGACTATGCTCCGCGGCGTCATCGCCCGACCGATTCACGCCCGTGGGGACCGCAAGACCCCGTCATGGCTCAAGACGAGATACCCTTTACCCGCGTCGTCCGCGATCTGCCTGCCTCGGTGCCTTTCGTAGGACCGGAGGCGATTCAGCGCGAAAACCGCTTTGTCTTCCGCGCGCGCATCGGCGCGAACGAGAGCGCATTCGGCGTGTCTCCGAAGGCCGCCGAGGCCATGCGCCAGGCCGTGACCGAAATCAGCTGGTACGGGGATTCCGAGAGCTTCGAGTTGCGCGAGGCGCTGGCGGAAAATCACGGCGTGGCGCCGGAAGAAATCTGCGTGGGCGCCGGCATCGACGAACTGCTGGGCAACGTGGTGCGCATGACGGTCACACCGGATACGCCCGTGGTCACCTCGCTCGGCGCCTACCCCACCTTCAACTACCATGTTGCCGGTTTTGGCGGCGTGCTGCACCGGGTGCCCTACGAGAGGGACCACGAGGATTTGGAGTCGCTGCTGGCCGCCGCCGAGGAGTCCGAGGCGCCCCTGGTCTACCTGTCGAACCCCGATAATCCCATGGGAACCTGGCACGACGCCGAGGCCGTGCAGCGGTTCATCGACGGGCTTCCTCGCGGGCGGCTGCTGGTGCTTGACGAGGCTTATATAGACTTCGCCCCCGCCGGGACGGCGCCCGCCATCGATACAAGCGATCCGCGCGTCATACGCATGCGCACCTTCTCCAAGGCGCACGGGATGGCCGGGGCGCGAATCGGTTACGCCATCGCGCACAAGGAGCTGATTACGGGGCTCAACAAAATCCGCAACCACTTCGGCGTCAATCGCATCGCCCAGGTGGGAGCTCTGGCCTCGCTTCAGGACGAGGCCTTCATTTCGGATGTGATCGAGGCGGTGGAGGCCGGAAAGCAGGACTATTACGCGCTGGCACAGCGGCTCGGCCTGGCCGCGCTGCCCTCGGCCGCCAATTTCGTCGCCATAGACGTTGGCGGCGGCAAGCGCGCCCGGGAGATCCTCAAGGCGCTTTTGCGCCATCAGGTCTTCGTGCGCATGCCGGGCGTCGCCCCGCTCGACCGCTGCATCCGGGTCACAGTGGGCAGACCCGACGAACGGGAGACTTTCGCCGAAGCGCTCGAGAAGGTGCTGGACGAGGTGCCGGAGGATAACGCCGGCGGCTAACCGGGCGGTCAGTGCCGGATAAGTCCGTTACGGGGCAGCGGTCAGTTTTCGGCCTCGGTAAAGCGTTTGCGCAGGTCCTCGATGTTCTCCTCGTAAGCGAGGATAACGACCTGATCGCCATCCTTGATCTGCGAGTCGGAATCGATCAGCACGGATTTTCCCTCTCGCGTCAGTGCAATAACCGAGGCGCCGTCCGGAAGATCGAGGTCGTCTACCGGGCCCTCCTGGTCGCTCTCAACGGTGAAGGAGAGGAGACGCACGTTGTCCTTGAACGAAGCGGACAATTCCGTCGGCTGCTGACCCGACGCCATAGCGGCAAGTGCCTCGCCCGTTTCCCGGGCCGGCACGATGGTGTCGGCTAGACCCAACTCCATACAGATCTCTTCGTAGTCCTCTTCCTCGATCTTCGGAACCACCCGCTCGAAGCCGAGAGACCGGCCGACGAGGGCCGCAAGAATGTTGGCCTGGTCTGTTTCGGCGAGACAGAAGAGGATATCTGTGTTCTCCGGACCGGCCTCTTTGAGCACGCGCGGACGGCTGCCGTCGCCATGGATGAAGCCGCAATCGAGAAATTCGCGCAGTGTATCGATCTTCTCTTCATCGGTCTCGATGATGACGACTTCGTGGCCCTTCTCGAGCAGCAACTCCGCCGTCGATACCGCGAGCGCGGTGGCGCCGATCAATACGCATCTCATTGGATATTTCGCCTCTTGCCGATCCAGGTCCACGGGAAGAGAAGCACGATCAGGGCGGCAGTTTCCACGCGCCCTGCCAACATGCCGAAACATAACAGATATTTCAGCTCGCTCGACAACGCCGGCCCGACGATGTCGGCCGACAGTCCCGTCGTGGAAACCGCGGAGGTCACCTCGAAGAGAGCCGGCAGAGGCTCGTAGCCATAGGCAAGGAAAACCAGCCAGATCGCCACGATCGTCAGCACGTAGCCCAGAATCACCGCTATCGAAGCCTCGATTTCGACGTGCTGCAAGCGCTTGCCGTCAAGGCGGACGTCGACCTTGGCATCCGGGGGCACGGAAGCGCGCACCAGCAGCAACTGGAACAGGCGGACGAGGATGAGCAGCCGTAGCACCTTGATTCCGCCGGCCGTCGAGCCGAGGCCGCCGCCGCAAAACATGGCGACGACCAGCACGAGCATGGCCGTCGATCCAAGTTCTGCGACCGGCACCAATGAAAAGCCCGCCGTCGACTGTGCGGAAAACCCGGTGATCAGCGCCTGGCTCAAACGCTCCTGCCAGGAAATCTCGCCTGGATAGGACCCAAGCAGGTAGATCAGCAGTGTCACAACTGCCAGCATTGCCACAAGCGTCCACAGCTGGGAATCCCGCAGCGCGCGGCCCGCCTGCCCATAGAACGGCCTGTAGTAGAAGGTGAAGGTGACAGCGCCCAGGACCGAAAGTAACACCGCCATATGCGGCGTGAATGTCCCGCTGAAGCCGGCAAGACTGTCATCGTAATTTGCGAACCCGCCGGTGGAAATCGCTGTCAGGGAGCCGGTGAGAGAGTCGAAAAGAGAGGCCCCGCTGCCGACAAGGAGAAGAAATCCAAGCAGGGTCAGCGCGAGATAGACGACGGCGACCTTGCGGGCATGGCTCCGCGTGCCGCCCACGACGTCCGCTGCCTCGCGCTCGGCGAAGCCGAGATGCGCCGTCGCCGTGCCCGGCTGCAAAATCAGCGCCAACGCCAGAACCACCACGCCAAGTCCCCCGACCCACTGCATCCAGGCGCGCGAGAAGAGGAAAGCCGCAGGCATGTCGGCCAGGTTTTCCAAGGTGGTCAGACCGGTGGTCGTCACCCCGGAGACCGCCTCGAAAAGCGCGTCTTCGAAGCTGAGGCCATAGCCCATAAGCGGGAAGGCCATGAAGAACGGCGGAATCACGAACATCAGCGCCGAAATCGCGAGCGCTTCGTTGCGCTGGATGTCTTGCCTCACCTTCAAGCGGTTGCCGGACGCGCCGAGACCGACCAGCGCCAGAACGACCACGGCGTAGCGCCACGCTGCCGACCAGGTGCCCGTGAGGATGCTGACGCCAAGCGGCACGAGGATGAGCAGGCCGAGCACCAGCAGCATAAGGCCAACGTACTTCGCGACCACTGCTGGGTGGGCGGCAAAACGCACTGCTTCGACGGATGGACTGAACAGCATCTACGGCGCCCGACTTTGCGAAACCGGGAAATGAACGCTTGGCAGGCAGCGAAGGTCTCCGCCAAAGGCGCGTTCAGCTCTCAACGCCGTAGCCGTATTCGAGCGACATCGTCGCGAGGAATTCGAACAGGTCGCGCGCAAAGCTGCGCAACAGGGTGATCCTTACGCACGCCTCGTCCTGCCGCCACAGATGTACGGCCAGATGATTGATGCCGGTTGCGATGCTTGCGCCGACCGGAAAGGCGTCGGGATGCATGTCCGCCGCCGTGCCTTTCGCCAGCACGTCCAGTATTCGCGGGCCCCGCATTTCAATGACGCAAAGGCCGTGGCTCTGATCGGCCAGTCCGGCGGTATCGCCGAGCGCTTCCGCCAAACGATGCAGCAGTGCGGGCCCGTCCTCGCCTTCGGAGACCGCCGTCCAACGATCGAGACCGGCGAACAGCAGCGACAGGTCCCCGGCCGTGGCGCTACGCCCCGGTCCCGGCAGGTCCAGGCCAAAGGACTCCGTCAGTGCCTGGGAAAGCGCCTCTTGCCGCTTTCGGTGGCACACCACGGAGGCGAGCGCAATGTCGCGCCGTTCGCGGAAGATCACGCCGGGTGCGCCGGCGTCGGTGCGCCCGTACGTGCCGGGCGCCGCCACCGTGCCCAGCGGCGTGGAGCGTTGAAATTGGCTCGGTTTCTGGCGCGCCGGCTCAGGCATTCTGACGTTCTCCCTCGGGATCGACGAAGTGCTGCGAGACCACCTCCACCGGCACCTCGAGGCCGCGCACCAGATCGACCATGCGCACCACCTCGCCCAGGCGCTCGTGGCCGTTCGCAAGGAAGCCGAGCGCGATCCAATGCCCCAAGGTCGGGCTGTAGGCGGCGGAGCTGATATAGCCCTCGTCGTGCTCGATGCTGTCCGTCGTGCCCTGCGGCAGAAGGTGAGCGCCCGCGTGCAGGCGCGAGTTACGGTCCACCGGCCTGAGTCCCACGAACCGTGGCCGCCGGGCCTCGGAAAAGGCCGGGCGTTCGGCGAGGCGCCGGCCGATGTAGTCCTTTTTTGTGCTCATCATCTTGCCGAAGCCGGCGTCGGCGGCGGTGACCCGCCCGTCCAGATCGGCATGCGTCACGTGGCCCTTTTCGATGCGCATCACGTCCAGCGCTTCGAGGCCGTAGGGGGTGATGCCGAACTCCTCGCCCGCCTCCAGGATCATGTCCGCCACCGCCGGGCCGTAATCGGCCGGCACGTTCAGTTCGTAGCCCAGCTCCCCGGAGAAGGTGATGCGGAACAGCCGCGCCGGCAGTCCTCCGAGATCGAACTCGCCGGCGGCGAGGAAGGGAAAGGCCTCGTTCGAAAGATCGGCCTCCGGGAATACCTTTTGCAGAACGGCGCGCGACTTCGGTCCGGCCACCGCGACGCCCGCCCACTGGTCGCTCACCGAAACGAAGGTGACGTCCAGTTCGGGCCAGAGCACCTGATGGCAATATTCCATGTGCGTCATCACCAGGGGCGCCTGACCGGTGGTTGTCGTCATCAGGTAGTGGTTTTCGCCCAGGCGGCTCGTCGTGCCGTCGTCGAACACGATGCCGTCTTCGCGCAACATCAGGCCGTAGCGTGCCTTGCCGACTGGAAGCGTCTTCCAGCCATTGCAGTAAAGCCGGTTCAGGAACTCCGCCACGTCCGGGCCCTGGAGATCGATACGTCCCAGGGTGGAGACATCGCACATGCCGACCGACCGGCGCGTGGCCTCGACCTCGCGGTTGGTGGCGGCCATGATGTCCTCGCCGTCACGCGGGAAGGCCTGGATACGCATCCACGGGCCCGCCTCCATAAAGACCGCGCCATGCGCCTCGCCCCACTCGTGCAGGGGCGAGCGGCGGACCGGCTGGAAATTCTGCTGTCTGTTGTAGCCGGCGAACACGCCGAGGCTGACCGGCGTATAGGGCGGACGGAACACCGTGGTGCCCACCTCCGGAATGTCCTGGCCGCGCGCCTCTGCCAGGATGGCAAGGCCCGGGATATTGGCCGTCTTGCCCTGATCCGTCGCCATGCCCAGCGTGGTGTAGCGCTTCATATGCTCGACCGAGCGGTAGCCCTCGCGCTCCGCCAGCTTCACGTCGGACACGGTGACGTCGTGCTGCAGGTCGATGAAGGATCGCTTGTCGCGCCCGGGCACGTACCAAAGGGCCTCGAGCCCGCCGTGGCGCGGCTCCTCGGCCACCGGCAGGTCCGCAATCTTAGCCTTGCGTCCCCGGGCCTCGGCTGCGGCCTTGCCGGCCGCAGCGCCGGTGTCCAGAGCATCCGAGGTTGCGAAGTATCCGGCCGCCGCGCCGACGGAGGCTTCCGCCTGCCGCGGCTCGCCCGGCAGAAACGCGGCCGCCTCGCTGTTCCACACCGGGCGCACGCCGGTCTGCGAGGAGAGGTGCACCGCCGGGTTCCAGCCGCCGGCAACCGCCACCAGATCGCAGTTCAGCTTCGTCCCGTCGCCAAGCTCGACACCGGTGACACTGCGCCATCCCAGCGCGCGCACGACTCTCTGGGCCTGGTAGACAGGATGGCTGGAGGATTGCGCCGCCTTCGCCCGCGAGTCGACGACGCCGACCACCTCCACCCCGCCGGCGGTCAAGTCGTCGGCAGTGGCATAGATGTCCTCGTTGTTGCCGAAGACGACCGCCCGGCTGCCCGGACGCACCGCATAGCGATTGACATAGCCGCGCGCGGCCGAGGCCAGCATCACGCCCGGCAGGTCGTTGTTGGTGAAGACGATCGGCCGTTCCAATGCGCCGGCGGCGATCACCACCTGGCCGGCATCGATGTGCCACATACGCTCGCGCGGCATGTGCTCGGGCGGCCTCGGTCCCTTCTCTCCCACCCGCTCGACGGCGCCGAGCGTGTTGTGGTCGTAGTAACCGAAGACCGTGGTGCCGGTCATGACGCGCACGTTGGGCAGGCCGGCCAGCTCCAGCGCCGCCTCGCCCGCCCAGCGCCAGCCGGCCTCTCCGTTCAGCCGGATACGCTCGCTCAGCAGGCTGCCGCCCAGGCGCGGGCCCTCGTCGCAGATCACCACCCGCGCGCCCGCCCGCCCGGCAGTAAGCGCGGCAGCCAGACCGGCGGGTCCGCCGCCCACGACGAGAACGTCGCAATGCAGATTGGCGCGCTCGTAGCGGTCCGGGTCGGGCGCCCCGGAGGCACGCCCAAGGCCAGCCGCGCGCCGGATGAAGCGCTCGTAGACCGGCTCCCACCAGGAGGCCGGCCACATGAAGGTCTTGTAGTAGAAGCCGGCGACGAACACCGGGGCGAGGATATTGTTGACGCTCAACAGGTCGAAGTTCACCGAGGGCCAGCGGTTCTGGCTCGAGGCGACCAGGCCCTCGTAGAGCTCGATCGTCGTCGCCGGCATGTTCGGCGCCTTGCGAGCGCCCGTGCGCAGTTCGACCAGGGCGTTGGGCTCGTTGGAGCCGCAGGTGACCACGCCGCGCGGGCGGTGATATTTGAAGCTGCGCCCGACCAGCCGCACGCCGTTCGCCAGCAGCGCCGCGGCGAGAGAGTCGCCGGCGAAACCGGTATAGCGGCGCCCGTCGAATTTGAAATGCAGATGCCGCTCGCGGTCGATGAGACCGCCTTCGGCAAGGCGGAAATCCTGGCTCATGCACGCTCATCCTCGGCGATGGCGCGCTCCCGCGCGAGCTGGGAGCCGAAGACCTCGTGGGTGAGCGTGTCGCGCTCCACCGCCACCCAGGCTCGGCAGCCCTGTCCGTGGTGCCACAGCTCCTTGTGCCAGCCCTTCGGATTGTCGCGCAGGTAGACGAACTCGAACCACGGCTCCAGGTCGGTTTCATCCGCCGGCGGGCGCCTGACCGTGGCATCGCCCAGGTAGGTGAACTCCCCGGAATCGCGGTCGCCGCACAGTGGACAGGGAATGCGCATCTCGCCTTGGCCTCGCCTTTCTGTTTGATTTCCGTCGATTGGTGGGCGTCAGTGCAGGTTGGGAACCGGGCCGCTGGCTTCCTCGTCCAGCAGATGACCGCTGCGGAACCGGTCGAGCCGCAAGCCGCTGTTGGTCTCGTGCACCTCGTCGCGCGCGATGGTGTAGGCAAACGACCAGCCGGAGCCGGGCGTCGCCTTGAAGCCTCCGTAGCACCAGCCGCCGTTGAGGTAGAGCCCCTCCACGGGCGTCTTGTCGATGATAGGGCTGCCGTCCATCGACATGTCCATGATGCCGCCCCAATGGCGCAGCAGGCGCAGGCGCCCGACCACCGGCATCAGCGACATGGCCGCTTCGATGGTGTGCTCCACCGCCGGCAGGTTGCCCCGCGCGGCATAGGAGTTGTAGCCGTCCAGGCTGGCGCCGAAGACCAATCCGCCCTTGTCGGACTGGCTGATGTAAAAGTGGCCGGCGGCGAAGGTCACTACCTGGTCGATCACCGGCTTGACCGCTTCGCTGACGAAGGCCTGCAGCAGGTGGCTTTCGATCGGCAGGCGCAGGCCCGCCATCTCCGCAAGCTTGCTGGTATGCCCGGCCACCGCGAGGCCGATCTTTGCGGCCTTGATCGCTCCGCGGGTGGTGTCGACGCCGGTCACCCGCCCACCCTCGCGGTGGATGGAGGTCACCTCGCAGTTCTCGATGATGTCGACGCCGAGGCGGTCGGCGCCGCGCGCGAAGCCCCAGGCCACGGCGTCGTGGCGCGCATTGCCGGCCCGGCGCTGCAGCAGGCCGCCATAGACGGGGAAACGGGCGTTATCGAGGTCCAGACAGGGGACCATGCGCCGGATCTCCTCCGGGTCCAGCAGCTCCGCATCCTCGCCATGCAGTCGCATGGAGTTGCCGCGCCGGGCAAAGGCGTCGACCTGCGCATCGCTGTGCGCCAGGTTCAGCACCCCGCGCTGGCTGAACATGACGTTGAAATTCAGTTCCTGGCTCAGGCTTTCCCAGAGCTTCAAGGAATGGGCGTAAAACCGTTCATTGCCGGGCAGCATGTAGTTGGCCCGCACGATGGTCGTATTGCGGCCCACGTTGCCGCCGCCGAGATAGCCCTTTTCCAGCACCGCCACGTTGGTGATGCCGTGCACCTTCGCGAGATAGAAGGCCGTCGCCAGCCCGTGGCCGCCGCCGCCCACGATGATGACGTCGTACTCCGCCTTCGGCTCCGGCGAGCGCCAGGCTTCCGGCCAGTCGCGGTGTCCGCGCAGCGCCTGGTGCAGCAATCGGCCGATGGAATAGCGCATCCCCGTCCTTTCGAAATCGGCAGCACCGGCCCCGGATCGGAGGCCGGCGGCAATCTGAGAGGTTTCTAGACCTCAGGTATCAGGTCCATGGGGAAGGTGTCGAGCAGTTCGACGCCGGTTTCGGTGACCACGGCCTGGCGCTCGAGCTTGATGCCTTCGCGGCCGCCCTCACCCCCGATATAGGCCTCGAAGCATACGCACATGCCCGCTTCGAAGACGCCGTCGTAGCCGACCTTCTCGACGTCCTCCGGATAGCGGACGGCGGGAAACTCGTCGCAAAGACCCACGCCGTGAAGAAAAACGGAATAGCGGTTGGCGCGGTATTCCCCGGGCAGGAGGTGGGCGCGTTCGCCGACCTCGAAGAAGCTCTTCCCGGCCTTGACCAGCGTCATGTTGGTGTTGATGTGCTCCAGCCCGACCGCGTGCATCGTCACCTGCTCGTTGCTCGGCTGGCGGCCCGGCGCAACCCAGGTGCGCGAGATATCCGCGCAGTAGCCATAGGGCCCCACCAGATCGGTGTCGAAGGCGACGATGTCGCCGGCCTCGATGATGCGGTCCGAGCACTCGTGGAACCAGGGATTGGTGCGCGGCCCGCTGGCCAGCAGGCGGGTTTCGATCCATTCGCCGCCGCGCGCAATGTTCACCTGGTGCATGATCGACCAGAGCTGGTTTTCGGTCAGCCCCGGCCTCAGGTTGCGCCACATCTCGGCCATCGCGACCTCGGTCGTGTGAATCGACCGGCGCATCGCCTTCAGCTCCTCGGCATGCTTGACCTTGCGCGCTTCCTCGGTGAACGCCTGTCCGGCCACAACCTCCAAGCCCTCGCTCTCCAACGCGGCGAAGCCCGCCGGATCGACCTTGTCGACGGCAAGACGGCGATTGCCGCCGCCGTGGCGGCGCACGAGCTCCGCGATCTCCTGCGCCCATTTCGCGGCCAGCTCGAACTCGCGGTAGCCGGACTCGAAATAGAACCAGGACGTGGCGCCGCGGCGTTCGTCGATCAGCGGCAGATGTTCGGAGAGATGGCCGCAGCTGTGGAAATCGAACAGCACCACCGGGCCTTCGGTGGCGACGAAGGCGTAGCGCACCTCGTTGTGCATGCACCACACCTGCATGTTCGTGGAATCGGTGGCGTAGCGGACGTTAAGCGGGTCCGTGAGCACTGCGCCGGCCATGTCGCGCTTGCGCAGCTCGGCGCGAATGCGTTCTAGGCGATAGCTTCGTATGACATCGAGATCCGGCTCGGCCAAGCCGGCGCGCGCCCATTCGACATGCGCCGGGTTGCCGATCGCGCCTAGAGAAACCGCGTTGGTGTAGTCGGAGGCCGCCTGCTTGGGTCCGATCTTCGCCGTGTGGCGTGCTTTGCTCATGTACGCCCTCCCCGGCCACCGAGGCTGCAGATGGCCGTTGATTTCTCAGCGCATTTGGAAGGCAACGAAAGCGCGCCGCAAGTGAAATATCGACGCGTAATGGCGTGATGTCGACAGGCCGGGGCCAGGGACTAGCCCTTGAGCTCGACCTCGATGAAGGCGAAGTCGAAATCGTTCGCATTGATCACGTCGTGCGCGACGCCAGCCTTGCGGGCATAAGGCTCCCCGGCCTCCAGCTCCGAAATCGTCTCGCCGCCTTCGGAATCCACGATCCGCAGGCGTCCGGTTACCATCGGCACGACCACATAGTCGTACTCATGCACGTGCCAGCCCGTCGCAGCACCGGGGACGAAGCGCCATTCCATGACGCGCACGCGCTCGTTCTCCAGCTTGAGGATGCCTTCGGCCTGCAATCCGTTTTCCGCCATGTCGCACCGCCTATTCGCTGTGGGGCCTTCCGAACAGCCCATCTAGGAAGTTTGTGAACCACGCGTGCTGCCGGGCGTCGTGCCGCGCGCCCAGCCGGTCCTGTTCCTCACGGCTCTGCGCGCCGGGCTCGCCCCAGGGCGCCCACTCGGCCTCCTGCCAGCGCCGCATGCCGGGGATCGTCACTTCCGGATGGAACTGAACGGCATAGGCCGAATCGCCGTAGCGGAAGGCCTGGCGCTCGAAGAGCTCGCTGGTGGCGAGCAACTCCGCGCCCGCCGGAAGCTGGAACTCGTGGAAATGCGCCTGCACGACCGTCAACTCTTCCGGTAGAAAGTCCGTGCGCCCCGCCTCCGTCGGGTGGACCGGGTAGTAGCCGAACTCGTGTATGCCGTCCTTATGTGGGCCCACCTCTGCGCCGAGGGTGTGGGCGAGAATTTGCCCGCCCAGGCAGATGCCGAGCGTCGGCACTCCGCGCTCGATGCAGGCCTCCACCCAGCGCGCCTCGTCTGCGAGATAGGGGTGGATGTGACTGTCGGGCGCGTTCTGCGGGCCGCCGTAGAGGATGGTGCCGGCAAGGTCCTCGGCCCCGCCGTTCTTCAGGTCGTCGAGGCTGTCGCCGGCGTAGGGACGCCGCCAGTCGATCTCGAAGCCGCGCTCTGCCAGATGCGCCGAAGCGCGGTCGCCGTGGGAGGCGGACTCGTGCTTGATCAGAACCAGCCGCTTCTTCATGCCAAGCCCCTTATCCGATGCACCGATGCAATGGCGTCTCGCCGGGCCGAGCGGCACAGTCTCCGCCAATCGCCGCGCGGCTACAACAAATGTATCGCTCAGGCCGCCCTCAACAAGGCGCGCCACGCTTGCCGGTGTGCTCCGCCTCCTCCATCAGCCATTCGCGGAAGGCCTTGATCTTGGGCTTCCTCCAGGTGCGCTCCGGCCCGACAAGATAGAAGTTGAAGCCGCCGGGGCCGGAAACACCCTGTTCGAAGGGTTTGACGAGGCGGCCGTCAGCCAAGTGGTCCTCCACCAGGGCCTCGTTGATGAGGGCTACGCCGTGGCCGGCCATGGCCGCCTGCACGGCCAGCGAGCTGTCGTTGAAGCGCGGCCCGCGTTCGTGGTCGACCTCCTTCGCGCCCACCACCGCCAGCCACATGCCCCAGTTCGGCATGCCGTCGTCCATGGCGCGCCAATCGACGTGCAGGAGCGTGTGGTGGCGCAGGTCGCCGGGCTCCTCGAGCGGGTGCGCCTCGAGCAGGCTTGGCGCGCATACCGGCGTCACGCAGTGCTCCAGCAGGCACTCGACCATTAGGCCGGGATAGTCGCCGGCGCCATAGCGGATCGAGATATCCACGTCGTCGCGGGAGAAATCGACGAGGCTCGTGCTGGCATCCAGCCGCACGTCGATGTCGGGGTATTGGCGGCTGAAACGCTCCAGGCGCGGGACCAGCCACATCGACGCGAAAGAGGGCGCGGCGCTGACGGTCAACGGTCCCGCCTCGTCCTGATCCATCACGTCGTCCACGGCGGCCTGCAATTCGCGAAAGCCGCGCGCCAGACCCGGGGCGAGAAGCTGGCCCGTTTCCGTGAGCAGCAGCGAGCGCTGCAGCCGGCGGAACAGTCGCACGCCCAGATAGTCCTCCAGCGCCTTGATTTGGTGGCTGATCGCCGCCGGCGTCACTCCCAGTTCTCCGGCTGCGTTGGTGAAGCTCAGGTGACGCGCGGCGGCATCGAAGGCGCGCAGGGCGTTCAACGGCGGGAGTGGTCTGCGCATCGGATCTCCTTATGAGTATTCCTAACAAATAGGCAAAGCAATCTCGTTTGTCCTAAGCCTGCCTTTACTCCACATTTCCAGTCAATAGCGTCGCTTTTTCAGCGGCCTGCGTAGTTCAGATATTCTAAAGAGCGGAGGTCCAGAATGACCGACCACACCCTGCAACAGCACGACCGTCCCGATCTTGCCAAGGAGCTTTGGGAAGCCCTCGCCGACTGGCAGGCGCGCCGCAAGCAGCGGCGGCAAATCCGGCGCAATCTCAAGGCGCTCAAGAAGCTGGACAAGCGCACCCTCGAAGACATCGGGATGAACCCTCGAGGCCTGCGCGGCGCGGGTCACGCCCTGGAGCTGACGGTCCTGACCGCGGGCCGGCTGGACCCGCACAACCGTTAAGCCCTGCCC
>JAWVYK010000022.1:0-17846 GCA_033722755.1 Rhodovibrionaceae bacterium
CATGGAACCCCACTATCTTCGTTCCAAGGGGCGCCCGCAAGCCCGGCTTCCAGGCAGTCTCTACGGGTCGCCGGGAGCGTTTTTCGAAAAGCGTTACAGCGTCAGGACTTCGCCTGCGCGCCTCGTACGCGATGTCATCGAGACACCGGTCACTCGACCGGCACGACCGGGCCTTCGGAGCCCTCGGAGGTTGGCGCTTCGGGTGCCGATTCGACCGCACCGGGCTGCGACTCGGGAATTTCGTCGACGATCGACTGCGGGCCGCCGCCCCCGGCCAGAAGGGTGAGGAGAATGCTGGTCGCCATGAAACACGCAGCCAGCACCGCCGTCACGCGGGTCAGCACGTTGGCTGCGCCGCGGCCCGTCATGAAGCCGCTCATGCCGCCGCCACCGCCGCCGCCGATGCCCAGGCCGCCGCCTTCACTGCGCTGCAGCAGCACGACGACGATAAGCGCCAGCGCGATCAGCAGATGGATAACCAGCAGTATCGTACTCATAATCGTCCTTGTTCTTTTCCGGCCCGCGCACGCGCCGAGCGCGCGGCGACCGGAAGAGCGAGAATTGCCTGCGCGCTATGTAACGATTTAAGCCGCCGCTTGCCAGTATAAATCCGGAGATTTCGGCCGACTGTCCGCGTCGCCGGATTCACCCGGCGGCTTGAGCGATCGCCCAGAAGTCCTCTGCCTTCAGGCTGGCGCCGCCGACCAGCGCGCCGTCGACGTTGTCTACGTCGAGCAGCTCGAAAGCGTTGCCCGGCTTGACCGAGCCGCCGTAGAGGATGCGCACCTCGTCACCGGCGCCGCCCATGATCTCGCCAAGCAAGGCGCGGATCGCGGCGTGCACTTCCGACACGTCCGCCGGCGACGCGGTTTTGCCGGTGCCGATCGCCCACACGGGTTCATAGGCGATGACGATGCCTGCGCCCTGCCCGGCGCGCGGCAGAGAGCCTTCGATCTGACGCGATATGACCTCGAGGGCCCTGCCCTCCTGGCGCTCGGGATCGGTCTCTCCTACGCAGACGATCGGCGTTAGGCCGGCGCTCAGCGCCGCCTCGGCCTTGGCCCGGACCAGGGCGTCATCCTCGCCGTGGTCTTGGCGTCTCTCCGAATGCCCCACGATCACGAAGCTGCAGCCGACGTCGGCCAGCATGGCTGCGGCAATGTCGCCCGTATGGGCCCCGGATGCGGCTTCATGGCAATCCTGGCCGCCCACTGCAATCGTCGTATCGGACAGGATGCTCGCGGCCTCCGCCAACAGGGTAAAGGGCGGGCAGACCAGCAGATCGCACGCGAGCTCGGGGCCGCCGGCGTGCGAGCGCTCACGGAGGTCGTTCAACAGGCGCAGCGCGTCCTCGCGCAGTCCGTTCATCTTCCAGTTTCCTGCGATCAGCGTGCGCGGCATGGAGCCCATCCCTCTTTGCTTCCGACGTCGTTGGCATCAGCTTGGCGTTCTCCTAGCACAGCGGCTTCGGCGGAAACCACCGCCGCGAGCCTCTCGAACAGGTAAATGCGTGTTGCCCGCCGGCGAGCGCATTCCTAAGATGCCGCGCCGTTTCACAATGTGTCCCCATTTCGAGGCTATAGGACACGGGAGCCGGGCCCGGAGAGCGAGGGCCCGCCGTCCACACTTCGCAACGAAAGCGCACACGCCATGCCGGCCAAATTCCAAAAGAAGCTGACCAAAATCCTGGTTTCGATCCTCTTCGGCCTGCTGATACTGAGTTTCGCGGTCTGGGGCATCGGCGACATCTTTCGCGGCGAGGGCCTGAACGCGACCGTGGTGCGGGTCGGAGAGCAGAAGATCGATTACGTCGAGGTTCAGAACATCCTGCAGCAACGCATGTCCAACCTGCGTCAGCAGCTGGGCAGCGACATCACTCTGGAGGATCTTCGCTCGCTCGGCTTCGTCGACCGCACCATCCAGCAGGTGATCGCCCGGTCGCTGTTCGAGGAAAAGGCCCGGCAAATGGGTCTGGCCGTCACCCGCGAACAGGTCGCCGGCGAAATTCAGAATCAGCCGGCCTTTCAGGGGCCGACCGGCCGCTTCGATCCAAATCAGTTCCGCTTCTTCCTTCGCACCTCCGGCATCACCGAGCAGCGTTTTGTCGGCGAGATCACCAGCGATTTGCAGCGCGAGCGCCTTATCCGCGCGGTCAGCAGCGGCGTCGCCGCGCCCACGGAACTGGCCAAACGCATTTACGCTTTCCGCAACGAGACTCGCGTGGCCCGCATTGCGGAAGTCCCCTTCGAATCTCTCGACGACATTCCACAGCCTGACGATGCCACGCTGGTCAAATACTACGAGGACAATCCAACTCTCTACGAGGCGCCCGAGTATCGCGCCGTCACGCTGGTGCAACTGAGGCCGGAGCGTCTGGCCGAAGAGATCGCGATTTCCGAGGAGGAACTGCGCGAAGCCTTCGACAGCCGACGCGAAGAGTTCGAGACGCCCGAGCGCCGCCACGTGCGGCAAATCGTCTTCGAGAACGAGTCGGCGGCGCAGGATGCGACCGCGCGGCTGCGCGAAGGCGTCAGCTTCGAAACCGTGGCACAGGAAGCCACCGGTTCCGAGCCCGTCGATTTGGGCCTGCTGACGCGCGGCGACTTGCCCGATGGGCTTCAGGAGGCTGCGTTTTCCATTGGCGAAGGCGAAATCAGCGATCCCGCCCAGTCTGATTTCGGCTGGCACGTCATGCAGATCACCGAAATCCAACCGGGCGAAACCGTCAGCTTCGAGGCGGTCAGAGACGATCTGCGGGAAGACTTGGCCCTGCGCGAGGCGGTGGACGACGCTGTCTCGATCGCCAACCAGCTCGATGACGAGCTGGCCGCCGGCGCGACCATGGAGGAAGCCGCCGCCTCTCTCGGCTTGCGGGTGAAAAAGATTCCCGCCATCAGCCGCAACGGAAACGCACCCTCGGGCGAGGCCGTCGAGGGGTTGCCGCCCGTGGCTGAAATCGCGCCCGTGATCTTCGACACGCCCAGCGGCGAGCAGAGCCTGCTGCAAGAAACCAGCGACGGCGGGTATTTCGTCCTGCGTGTGGACGGCGTCCAACCGCCGGACGTGCGGCCTTTCGACAAGGTCCGCGACCAGGTGCTGAACGACTGGCTGGCCGATCAACGCAGCGAACGTGCCCGCCAGCGCGCCGAAATCATCGCGCAGGCCGTGCGCAACGGTCAGGACTTCGAAAAGACTGCCGAAGAGGCCGGGCTGGACTCACGACTGAGCGAGCCCATCGGCCGCCAGGATGCGGATCCCGCGGGAACCGGCACGGCGCAGTTGACCGGCGCCCTGTTCGGGCTGGAAAAGAACGAGGTCGCAACGGTCGTGGGAGCCGACCGGGCGGTCGTCGCTCAGCTCGTGGATATTCAGCCGGCCGATCCCGCCAGGGCGCCCGACGAGGTTACCGCACTTCAAGGGCAGCTTTCCCAGGCCATGATGTCGGACCTGGTCGCACAGTATGGAGAGGCCCTGCGCAATCAGTTCACCGTTTCCGTGAACCGGCGCCTGCTCGATGAGATTCTCGCCACCTACTACTGAAGGTCCGCTGCGCATGCCCACATGCCACGACGGGAGCCCGGCGGCAAAGCGCGGGCGGGGAGCCGGCTGATGCATGTCACGCCGGAGCGCGACCGGTTTGCCGAGACCTACGAGAGTGGTCGCGCGCAAGTCGTCTGGACCACGCTCGTAGCGGATCTCGAGACCCCGGTGTCGGCCTTCCTCAAGCTCGCCGACGGACGGCCCAACGCCTTTCTGTTCGAGTCCGTCGAAGGCGGCGCGGTGATCGGCCGCTACTCCTTCATTGGCATGAAGCCCGACCTGATCTGGCGCTGCAAGAAAGGCGCGGCTGAGATCAACCGCAAGGCCCTCTACGACCGCGAGGCCTTCGCGCCCGCGAGCGGCGCTCCGCTCGACAGTCTGCGGGCGCTCGTCGAGGAATCGCGCATCGACATGCCGGATCATCTGCCGCCCATGGCCGCGGGGCTCGTGGGTTACATGGGCTACGACATGGTGCGCGAGATGGAGCGCCTGCCGGACGAGAACCCGGACCGCCTGCAGGTCCCGGACGGCCTCTTCCTGCGTCCGACAGTGACGGCCGTATTCGACCGGGTCGAGGACCAGGTGACGGTGATCACGCCGGTCTGGCCGCGCCAGGACGTCAACGCCGAGGCGGCCTACGAAGCGGCCTCCGCCCGCCTGGCCGACGTGGTTCAGGATTTTGCGCGCTCCCTGCCCCACCGCCGCGAGCCGGAGGACGCCACGGCCCAGATTCCCGAGCCGTCGTCCAACATGAGCCGCGAGCAGTTCCACGATATGGTGCGCAAGGGCAAGGAGTACATCTACGCCGGCGACGTGTTCCAGGTCGTCCTGTCGCAGCGTTTCGCCGTACCGTTCAAGCTGCCGCCTTTCGCGCTCTACCGTGCGCTGCGGCGCCTCAATCCTTCGCCATTCCTGTTCTTCCTCAACTTCGAGGGCTTCTCGGTGGTGGGCTCCAGCCCGGAAATCCTGGTTCGCCTTCGCCACGGCGAGGTGACCATCCGGCCCATCGCCGGCACCCGCAAGCGCGGCGCAACGGCGGAGGAGGACCGCGCGCTCGCCGAAGACCTGCTCTCCGACCCGAAGGAACTGGCGGAGCATCTCATGCTCCTCGATCTGGGGCGCAACGACGTCGGCCGCGTCTCACAGATCGGCACCGTACGCGTAACCGAGCGCGAGAGCATCGAGTATTACAGTCACGTCATGCACATCGTCTCCAACGTCGTCGGCGAAATCGATCCACGCCACGACGCCATGGACGCCTTGGCCGCCGGCTTCCCCGCGGGCACGGTTTCCGGCGCGCCCAAGGTGCGCGCGATGGAGATCATCGACGAACTGGAGCCGGACCGGCGCGGCGTCTATGCGGGCGCGGTCGGCTATTTCGGCGCCGACGGCGGCATGGATACCTGCATCGCCCTGCGAACGGCGGTCGTGAAGGACGGCACCATGTACGTGCAGGCCGGCGGCGGCATCGTCGCCGACAGCGAGCCCGAGGCCGAATACCAGGAAAGCTGCAACAAGGCCCGCGCGCTGATCCGCGCCGCCGAGGAAGCCCTGAAGTTCGCCGCTTATAAAGGCTGAAGGCGCAGGCGTTCCGGCCAGGTCGGGCCGCGGCGCTCAGGGCTGAGCGGCGCTCAGGCTTGCCACATTCGGCTCCGTCTCGGCGCCTGCGAGGTCGCTCTCCGGTATGTCCACCACCGCGCTGACAGGCGCCAATACGAAGCCCCTCGCCTCAAGTCCCGGCAACCAGGCCGCGAGCATATCGAGGGTCATGGAGTGCGGATGGCCGATCCCGATGGCGTGGCCGCGCGCACGCGCCACCGCTTCCAGTCGGTTGAGCTGGCGGGCGATCGCGGATGGGCTCAGCTCATGGTCGATGAAAACGTCGCGGCGGGCGTGCGGGATGCCCATCGAGCGGGCAAGCGTCGCCCCCCTGCTGCTGCCCGAGGTCAACGAATCCAGGAACAGCAGGTCGCGGGCCCGCACTTCGCGAAGCACGCTGCGCATGGCTCGCGCATCGGCCGTATAACGGCTGCCCATGTGATTGTTGACGCCGACGTAGCCGTCGAAGCGCGCCAAGGCCCAGGAGAGCCGCCGGTCGATCTCGCCGTCCGGCAGGTCAACGCGCAGCGCATTTGGTCCGGGGTCTTCCAGCGGATTTTCGGGCTCCATCGGAAGGTGTAGCATGACCTCGTGCCCGGCCTTGCGTATGCCGTCGACAAGGCGCTCCGCGTCTTCGGCATAACTCATCACAGCAAGCGTGAGAGGCCCTGGAAGGGCTACGCTCCGCCAGGCATTCCTTCGATTAAGGCCGAGATCGTCCAGCACGATTACGATCCGCGGCCGGCCGTCGTCCACCGGCGCCGCCGCGGCGTAGCGTCGCCAGGCCGGTGTATTCGCCGCCCCTTCATCCTGCTCGGGCATCCGGAAATTCCAGGACATCCGCCATTCTCTCACGCGCGGTGGTGGCGGCGGCATGTCATTGGGCCATACGTCGACGAATTCCGGAGCGAATTTCGCCCGCTCCTGCAAATCCCGTTCGTCGCTGGCGGTCTCGATACCGCCGGCGCCAGTAGATCCAAGAATGCTTTGAGGCCGCACCCCCAGAAGGCTCGAGAGTTTCGGATCGCCTTCGGCCGCCGCCTTAGACGCCCCGAAGAGCGCAGGCCAGTGCGCGCCCCGCTCGCCCGCGTCGGTGATCTGCATGACGGCGATCAGACACGCCGCCGTTACGGCGCGCGCGAATATGCGCCAAGCCTTCGCCAGCGATTGCAACAGACACCCCCACCGTAAGACAGCATCCCCGAAGTCCGAAGGAGCCTAGCACAATGGGTGCGTCGTATCACTTAACGATTTCCAGATATTTTCTGGAATGCAGGTCGCCGCCGGATGCCTCAGAGGGCCTCGACCCCTTCCTGCTCACCGGCAAGATCGGCCAGAATCGGGCAATGCGGCCGCCGGTCGCCGTGGCATCGTCTGGCGAGGTCCAATAAGGTATTTCGCATTTCCTGTAATTCCCCGATCTTCTTTTCGATGCGTTCCACCTGCTCCAGGGCCAGGCCCTTCACCTCGGCGCTCTGGCGTTCTCGGTCCCGCCACAGCGTCAGCAGGCTGTCCACATCCTTGATCGAAAATCCGAGCGAGCGCGCCCGGTTGACGAAGCGCAGGGTTTGGACGTCGTCGCCGCCGTAGATGCGATAGCCGGCCTCGCTGCGGCGCGGCGGCGCGATCAGCCCGATGTCTTCATAGTAGCGGATGGTCTTCGCCGGAACGCCCGAGCGCTGTGCCACTTCGCCGATGTTCATGCGTCCTTGCCCTCTTTCCTGGAGCGGTCCTTCACGCCCGGAACCCGTGTCGCCGGTGTTGCGGCCGTCGAGGTGTCGTCGTCTATCTGGTGCGCCCGGGGCCAAGCGGTCAAGGGATTGCGTCCATATTCGCGGTGACCACACGCACCGCGCTTCTTTTCTTGTTCTGGCGCATGCTGCTATAAGATTGGCGAACGGCTGAAGCGCCTTGTGAGCACCCTCGCGCAATGACCTGAAATGTTTCTGTTAATCGATAACTACGACAGCTTCACCTATAATCTCTTCCACTTTCTGGGGGAACTCGGCGCCGAGATCGAAGTCCGCCGGAACGACGCTATCGGCGTGCGCGAGGCCCGGGACATGGCGCCGCAGGGCATCATCATATCTCCGGGTCCCTGCGATCCGGATCGGGCCGGCATCTGCCTAGATATGATCGAAGCCATGGCCGGTCGCACGCCGATTCTGGGCGTTTGCCTAGGCCACCAGGCCATTGGACAAGCCTTCGGCGGGAAAGTCGTGCGCGCGCCTGCGCCGATGCACGGCAAGCTGAGCGAAATCACCCATCGCAGCACCGACGTGTTCGAACGCTTGCCGTCGCCCATGAAGGCGACGCGCTATCACTCGCTGGTGGTCGAGCGCGACAGCTTCCCCGAAGATGCATTGGAAATAACGGCGGAGTGCGACGAAGGAATCGTCATGGGCCTGCATCACCGCGAGCTGCAGGTCTATGGCGTGCAATTCCATCCCGAAAGCATCGCGTCCGAGCACGGCCACGCGCTGCTCGGAAACTTTCTTCGCCTCGCGGGCCATAACGGCTAGAAACAGGATACGAAGGGCAACGGGGGCCACGCAGCGGCGCGCCCGACAAACGGATAACGCAGCAGCCAGACAGCAGGCGGGCCAGGACGAGTAGTCATGAGCGACGACATGCAGGACATGAAGGCGCTGATTGCCACGGTCGCCGGCGGCGATCCGCTGAGCGCCGCAGAGGCCGAGCGCGCCTTCGACATCATCATGTCGGGCGACGCTACGCCCTCGCAAATGGGCGGGCTGTTGATGGCGTTGCGCGTGCGTGGCGAGACGGTCGAGGAACTACTGGGGGCCGCACGCGCCATGCGGGGAAAGATGACATCGGTCAAGGCTCCGGCCGACGCCATCGACACCTGCGGCACAGGCGGCGACGGCAAGGGCACCTATAACGTCTCGACAGCCGCGGCCTTCGTGGTCGCGGCCTGCGGCGTGCCGGTCGCCAAGCACGGCAACCGCGCGGTCTCCTCGAAAAGCGGCGCCGCCGATGTCCTGGCAGCCCTGGGCGTCAACCTGGATGCGGAGCGCGGCGTCGTCGAACATGCGCTGGAGGCCGCGGGCACCTGCTTCCTGCTCGCGCCCCACTATCATTCCGCGATGCGCCACGTCGGCCCGACGCGCGTGGAGCTCGGCACGCGCACGATCTTCAACCTGCTGGGCCCGGTCTCCAACCCGGCAAAGGTGCGCCGTCAGGTTCTGGGCGTCTTCTCGCCCGCCTGGGTGGAGCCGCTGGCTCATGTGCTCAAGGAACTGGGCCACGAAAGAGCCTGGGTGGTGCACGGCGCCGACGGCCTGGATGAACTGTCAACCACTGGCCCGTCGATGGTCGCCGAGGTGCGCCACGGCCAGGTGCATCGCTTCGAGGTCAGCCCCGCCGACGCGGGTCTGCCGAAATCGAGCCTGGAAGATCTGAAAGGCGGCGACGCCGAGCGCAACGCGCACGTGATGCGCGCCATGCTCGACGGCGAGCACGGCCCTTTCCGGGACATCGTGGTCCTGGCCAGCGCTGCGGCCCTCGTGGTCGCCGACAAGGCCGACAACCTGAAAGCCGGCGCTGCCATGGCCGCAGAGGCCATCGATGGAGGCGGGGCCCGCGACGTGCTGGAGAAGCTGATCGCGATCACCAACGGACGGAGTGCGGCATGAGCCAGGCCGCCAGCCCGACAGCGGAAGCCGCCGGCGACGTGCTCGCAAGCATCTGCGCCGACAAGCTTCGCCATGTCGAGCAACGCAAGCGCGAGGCGGATATCGCACGCCTCGAGGATGCCGCCAAGCAGACCTCCGCACCGCGCGGTTTCGCCGAGGCGCTGGTGCGCAATGCCGACGCCGATGGCTTCGCGCTGATTTGCGAGATCAAGAAAGCCTCGCCCTCCAAGGGCCTGATCCGCGCCAATTTCGACCCGCCCGCTCTGGCCCGAGCCTATGAGGCCGGCGGAGCGGCATGCCTCTCCGTGCTGACCGACGAGCCCTATTTTCAGGGACGCGACGCGGATCTCTCCCAGGCGCGGGAGGCGACCACCCTGCCCGTTCTGCGCAAGGATTTCATGCTCGATCCCTATCAGGTGGTGGAATCGCGCGCGCTGGGCGCGGATTGCATTCTGCTGATCATGGCCGCGCTTTCCGATGCGCAAGCCGCCGAACTGGAAGCAGCAGCGCGTGAGCACCGCATGGACGTGCTTGTGGAGGTCCACGATGCCGACGAGCTGGAGCGCGCACTCAGGCTCGAGACGCCGCTTGTCGGCATCAACAACCGAAACCTCAAGACGCTGGAGGTGGACCTGCAAACGACGATCGAGCTGGCGCCGCGCGTGCCCGACGACCGGCTGCTGATCTGCGAAAGCGGACTGTCCAGCCGGGCGGATCTTGTGCGCATGCAGGCGCACGGCGCGCGCGCCTTTCTGATCGGCGAATCGCTGATGCGCCACGACGACGTGAGCGCCGCCACGGCCGCGCTCCTGGGACGCTAGAACCGATGGCCGATTTCACGCATTTCGACGCCGAGGGCAAGGCCGTGATGGTCGACGTGTCGGACAAGGCGGAAAGCGCGCGCGTCGCCGTGGCGGCGGCAAGCGTGTTCATGCGGCCCGAGACCCTGGAGATGATCCGCGAGGGCGGTTTCCAGAAGGGCGACGTGCTTTCGGTCGCCCGCCTCGCCGGCATCATGGGCGCAAAGCGCACGCCCGAGCTTATTCCGCTCTGCCATCCGCTTGCCCTGACGTCGGTGAAGGTGGATTTGACGCTGGCGCCGGAGCGCAATGCCGTGGAGATCACGGCCACCTGCAAGATCACCGGCAAGACCGGCGTCGAGATGGAGGCGCTGACTGCGGCCAGCGTGGCGGCGCTCACCGTCTACGACATGTGCAAGGCGGTCGATAAGGCGATGACCATCGGCGAGGTGCGCCTAATTCACAAATCGGGCGGAAAATCCGGGACTTACGAGGCCTCCTGATGATCTCGGTCGAAGAGGCGCACCGGCGCATCCTGTCCGCCTTCCAGACCCTACCCGCGGAGACCGTCTCCATCGACGACGCGCTGGGCCGCGTGCTGGCCGAAGATGTCCTCGCCCGCAGTGACCAGCCGCCGAAAGCCGTCTCCGCCATGGACGGCTATGCCGTGCGCGCCGCCGACGCGAGCGAGGCGCCGACCCGATTGGAGATCGTCGGCGAGATCGCCGCCGGTCAAGGCTTCGAGGGACAGATCGGACCCGGTCAGGCGGCACGCATCTACACCGGCGCGCCGCTTCCCGAAGGCGCCGACGCCATCGTTATGCAGGAGAATGCCGAGCGCAGCGGGAACAGCGTCGAAATCCGCGAAGCGGTAACCGCCGGGCGCTTCGTTCGGCCGGCCGGGCTCGACTTCAAGGCCGGGCAGAAAGGACTCGGGGCCGGGCGGATTCTCACCGCCAGGGACGTCGGACTCGCCGCTGCAATGGACCATAGCTGGCTGCGGGTGACGCGCCGCCCGCGGGTGGCCGTCCTCTCCACCGGCGACGAGCTGGTGTTGCCGGGCGAGCCGCGGGGGCCGCAGGATATCGTGTCCTCCAACAGCTTTGCCCTCTCCGCCTTCGTGAAGGCCTGCGGCGGAACGCCCGTGAACCTCGGAATAGCCCGCGATTCGCGCGACGAACTTGCTGCGGCCCTGCGCGCAGCCCGGGGAACGGATTTGATCCTCACCTCGGGCGGTGCCTCGGTCGGCGCGCACGATCTCGTGCAGGACGTGCTCGAGGATCTGGGCCTCGAACTGGACTTCTGGAAAATCGCCATGCGGCCGGGAAAGCCGCTTATCTTTGGCCGGCTCGCGGACACGCCGGTGATCGGCCTGCCCGGCAATCCGGTGTCGGGTCTGGTCTGCTCCATGCTCTATCTGCGTCCCGCCATGGCGCGCATGCTGGGCCGCGCGGATTTCACGGAGCGAAGCGAAAAGGCGGTACTCGGCACAGATCTTGGCGAAAACGACGAGCGCCAGGACTATCTGCGTGGCCGGCTTCGACTCGACGACGAGGGCCGCCGCATCGCCACCCCGTTCGAGCGGCAAGACAGCGCCATGCTGTTCACCCTGGCGCAGGCGGATTGCCTGGTGGTTCGCGCGCCGCACGCCCCCGCCGCCAAGGCAGGCGAGGAGGTGGAGATCATACCGCTGGGCCCCGAATTGATCGCGATATAGACCGACACGGTCCCGAATAACGAATTTTTCTTCTTCCCCGTCACTTGATTTTTCCGCGGAACCAAACTAGAACACTTATGAAAGTTTTGGTTTTGTTCCTTGCGGCGAGGCGAACGAGCGTGTCGGCCTCGGGGAGCGAAGCCGGCAAAGGACCGGATCATCGAAAGCCAGCGTCATGCTTACACGAAAGCAGCACGAACTCCTTCTGTTCATCCATCGACATCTCAACACGCACGGTGTTTCCCCGTCCTTTGACGAAATGAAGGACGCGCTCGACCTGAAGTCGAAGTCCGGCATTCACCGACTCATCACGGGGCTGGAGGAACGGGGCTTCATACGCCGCCTGCCCCACCGCGCCCGCGCCCTGGAGGTCCTGCGCCTGCCGGAAAACCTGGCCGAGAGTGCGACGACGTCGGCCACGGTTTCTGGCGCGGCGAGAGCGTCGAACATCATCGAAGGCGATTTTGCGCCCGACAGGACTTCGCAGACGCCCCCGGCCGCCAACGATTCAGCACAGCTTCCGCTATACGGACGCATTGCCGCCGGCACGCCGATCGAGGCGCTGCGCGATCACAACACCTTCGTCGACGTGCCCCCTTCGATGCTGGGCCAGGGCGAGCATTACGCCCTCGAGGTGGAAGGCGACTCGATGATCGACGTCGGCATCCACGACGGCGACACGGTGATCATACAGCGTGCCGAATCGGCGGACAGCGGCACCATCGTGGTGGCCCTGGTCGACGGCGAAGAGGCCACGTTGAAGCGTCTGCGCCGGCGCGGTCAGACCATCGCGCTGGAGCCTGCCAATACCGAATACGAAGTGCGAATCTTCCCGCCGGACCGGGTGCAGGTGCAGGGCAAACTGATCGGCCTTCTGCGCCGATATTAGCCCCTCCCCGCCTTGGTAGGTGACACCCTGCGCAGGAGCCGGGACGCGGTGTCATCGCGCGGGCGCCCAGGGCCTCACTCCGCGCGCGTCGCGCACGCTCTTGACGACGATCCGGTCCGCACCGAGCCACAAGGCATGGCCGCCTTCGCGCCAGAGATCGAAACGGTCGACGAGGACCGCCGGCGCGCCGCAGTCATAGCGGCTGACGGGCACGGACGCGACGACGGCATCGACGATGGCGCAGTCTTCCTGCACCGCCCGCTCGTCGTGCAGGATCGAGACGGCGACACCGTTGCGACGATAGACGCAGCCGATCGCGTCGCACCTGAGCACATTGGAGTCCGCCGGAATCTGTGCTGCCCGCACCTGCGCCGCCCGCCGCAACCATAACTCCCGCTCAAAGCGCTGGCTGCGCCCGGGCGCGAGGTAGAGTTCCTCCTGCAGCCGCACCGCGAAAAGGCGCCCTGTCCCGTCGATCAGCAGGTCTGCGGGGCGCGCCCACAACGCCAAGAATACCGCAAGCCCGATGCCCAGGAGGCCGAGGAAGCGCCAGCGCGCCTGCCAAAGGCACAGCCACAGGCCGCCGAGCGCCGCTATCGGCAGCACGGCGGCGGGCATCGCCGGCACCAACGAGGCCGCACCGGGCCAGGCCGATACGCTCTTGGCTGTGGCCAGCAACAGCCCGATTCCCCGGTCCAACGGAACGAGCGCCAGCCCTTCCAGCCCGAACGGCATCAGGAAAAAGGCCGCCAGCACCCAGGGCATGATCCAGAATGCCGTAAGCGGCACAGCCAGCATATTGGCGGCGACGCCATAGAGCGCGATGCGCTGGAAGTGAAAAGCCGCCAGGGGCCCGGTCGCCGCGGTGGCGACGAGAGAGGTCAGGGCCAAGCCCGCGAGATAGGCCGCGGCCAGCCGGAAGCGGCCGCGCTCGCCAGCCGGCGCCATCGCTCCGCGGCGTGCGCTCACGGCCTCATAGACCGCAATCAGCCCGATGACCGCGGCGAAGGACATCTGGAACCCGGCCGACAGCAGCTCCTCCGGCGCCAACAGCAGCACGACCGCCGCCGCCCAGGCCACCACATGCATGGACACGGCACTGCGGTCGATCATCACGGCCAGCAGAACCAGACCCACCATGACGAAGGCCCGCTGGGTGGACACGGGCGCACCCACCAGAAGCAGATAGCCGGCTGCCCCGCAAAGCGCGATCGCCGCCGCCCATTTCTTGATCGGATACCGCAGGGTCACGTATGGCCAAAGCGCCAGCGCCGCGCGCGAGGCGAAAAACAGCAATCCCGCGACGAGCCCGATGTGAAGGCCGGAGATCGCCAGCAGATGAGCGAGGCCCGAATCGCGCATCGACTGCAGCACGGATTCCGGGATCGGCCCGCGCTCGCCGGTCATGAGTGCGGCGGCGACCGCGCCGGTGTCGCCCGGCAATTTTCGTCGGATGCGCTCGGCGATCCGGTGACGCGTAGCGGCAAGATCGATGCGCCAGCGCTCCAGCCACGTCAGCTTTTCCTCGCCATCGACCGGGGAGAGCCGCTTGAAATCCCCCACCGCGAATCCGACCGCGCCCAAGCGGTCGAAGAAGGCGTGCCTGGCAAAGTCGAATGCGCCCGGAATCGACGGCCCCGGCGGCGGACGAAGGATGGCGCGCAGCAGCACACGCTCCCCAGGATCGATCTGCCAGGCGCCCTCTTGGCGCAGGCTGACGCGCACGCGCGCCGGCCAGTCCCGCGGCGCCAGGTCGCCGAGCGCTTCCGGACGCAGGAGCAGCCTGACCGCTTTCGGACGCTCGTCCACATCAAAGACCCGGCCGACGAGGCGCACCGGACCGACCTCATCTTGCAGCACCGGTGCGCTCACCCACTGCGTGCGCAGCTGCGCCGCCGTGAAGCCGATCGCCACGCTGGCGAGGGAAAACCAGACCACCGCCATCTGCCACACCCGATGAGACGCGAGTGTGAAGGCCGCCATGAGCATGAGGAGAAGAGGCCCGAGCCACAGCGGCGGCTCGAATGCCAACGCGAAGTAGACGGCGATGCCCGTGCCGATGCCGACCGGCAGCCAGAGCGCCCAGCGGAAACGGTCCGCCTGTGCTTGTTCGCTCAGCCATACCCCGGCCGTCCTCACGGCCCGGACGGCTGTCCCATTTTCCGCGCTCACCTTGGCCCCCAGCCCGTCTCACATCCCGTAGCGCCGGAATAGGCAATATGCTACACAGCCGCCGCCATGTCTGTCGTTACACGTTTTGCTCCCTCACCCACGGGTTTCCTTCATATCGGCGGCGCGCGGACCGCGCTATTCAACTGGCTTTTCTCCCGCCACCACGGCGGGCGCTTCCTGTTGCGCATCGAGGACACGGACCGCAAGCGCTCCACCAAGGAAGCCATCGAGGCGATCATCGACGGGCTCCAGTGGCTGGGCCTCGATTGGGACGAAGAGCCCGTCTATCAGTCAGCCCGCGCCGACCGCCATGCCGAGATGGCCCGAAAGCTGCTGGACGAAGGCAAAGCGTACCGCTGTTACGCCTCCCAGGAAGAGCTCGAGGAAATGCGCCAGAAAGCCAAGGCCGAAGGCCGGCCGATGCGCTACGACGGCCGCTGGCGCGACCGCGACCCGGCCGAAGCACCGCCAGGCGTGGATCCGGTAATCCGCATCAAGATGCCGCAGAGCGGCGAGACCGTCATCGAGGACAAGGTCCAGGGGCGCGTCACGATCTCCAACGAGCAGCTCGATGACATGGTCCTGCTGCGCGCCGACGGATCGCCGACCTACATGCTGTCCGTAGTGGTGGATGACCACGACATGGAGATCACCCATGTGATTCGCGGCGACGACCATTTGACCAACGCTTTCCGGCAGACCCAGCTCTACCTGGCCCTGGGCTGGCAGCCGCCCCAGTTCGCACACATCCCGCTGATTCATGGACCCGACGGCGCCAAGCTGTCCAAGCGCCACGGCGCGCTGGGCGTCGCAAGCTACCGCGAGATGGGATATCTGCCCGAGGCCATGCGCAACTATCTCCTGCGCCTCGGCTGGGGCCATGGCGACGACGAAATCATCCCGAGCGCACAGGCGATCGAATGGTTCGATCTCGACGGGGTCGGCCGCTCTCCGGCGCGCTTCGATTTTGCCAAGCTGGACTACCTGAACGGCCACTATCTGCGCGAGGCCGACGACTCGCGCTTGGTGGAACTGATCCGTCCAACGCTGGAGGACGCCGTCGGCCACACGCTCGACGAAACGGCGCTCGACCGTCTCGAACGCGGCATGGACGGCCTCAAAACCCGGGCGAAGACGCTCAACGAACTGGCTGAAAACGCACGATTCTACGTGGAGAAGCGACCACTTGCGAAAGACGAGCAGGCGCTCAAGCTGCTGGACCTCGACGGGTTGGCCCACCTGCGGGCCCTGCGCGGGCAACTCGCCGAGGCCGAGCCCTGGGACCGGGAATGCCTGGAACGGCTTGTCCGCGCCTATGTGGACGAACACGAGGGCTTAAAGCTCGGCAAGGTCGCCCAGCCGCTGCGCGCGGCGCTCACCGGCACGAAGACCTCTCCGCCGATTTTCGAGGTGATGGAGGTTCTTGGCCGAGAGGAAACGCTGGGCCGGCTCGACGACTGCCTGACATGAACGTTAGCCACACGGGCAACGAATAGTATGCCCGATGGACGGCGGCGGCGCTCTGCGCTGGCCTGGAATTCATTGTCAGGGAGCGCTATCTCACGTCATTGATTGGACGTCCGGGAGTGTCTATGCTGCAATGCAGCTAAACTCCGAAAATAGAACCCCCTATACAGGGAGCGGGGCAATGAGTCAGACGAAGTCCGCCGCCACGACCGCTGCCGAAAATCAAACCGCCACGCTGACAGATAACGCGACCGGGGAATCCTGGGAACTGCCCGTGCTGGAAGGCACGCAAGGCCCGCGGGTCATCGATGTGCGCAAGCTTTATGCCGAGACCGGCATGTTCACCTACGACCCGGGATTCACGTCGACGGGAAGCTGCGATTCCTCGATCACCTTCATCGACGGCGAAGAAGGCATTCTGCAGCACCGCGGATACGCCATCGAAGATTTGGCGGAGCACAGCGACTTCATGGAGGTCTGCTACCTGCTGCTGCACGGCGAACTGCCGAACAACAAGGAAAAGGCCGAGTTCGAGCACGCGATCACCTACCACACCATGCTCCACGAACAGATGTTGAACTTCTATCGTGGATTCCGCCGCGACTCGCATCCGATGGCGATCATGGTGGGCGTGGTGGGCGCGCTTTCGGCGTTTTATCACGATTCGACCGACATCACCGACCCGCACCAGCGCATGATCGCCTCGCACAGGCTGATCGCCAAGATGCCGACCATCGCCGCCATGGCCTACAAGTACTCCGTCGGCCAGCCCTTCATGTATCCGCGCAACGATCTGAATTACGCGGAAAACTTCCTTTACATGACCTACGCCGTGCCGTGCGAGGAGTACAAGGTCAACCCGGTGCTGGCGCGCGCTATGGATCGCATCTTCATCCTGCACGCGGATCACGAGCAGAACGCCTCCACCTCGACGGTGCGCATCGCCGGCTCCAGCGGCGCCAATCCCTTCGCCTGCATTGCCGCGGGCATCGCCTCGCTGTGGGGGCCGGCGCATGGCGGCGCGAACGAAGCCGTGCTGAACATGCTGCAGCAGATCGGCAGCAAGGACCGGATCAAGGAGTATTTGGAGCGGGCCAAGGACAAGAACGATCCGTTCCGCCTCATGGGCTTCGGCCATCGGGTCTACAAGAACTACGACCCGCGCGCGAAGGTCATGCGCAAGTCCTGCCACGAGGTGCTGGACGAACTGAACATCCGCGACGAGCCGCTGTTCGAGCTGGCGATGGAGCTGGAGAAAATCGCGCTCGAGGACGATTATTTCGTCGAGAAAAAGCTCTTCCCGAACGTCGACTTCTATTCCGGCATCATCCTCAAGGCGCTCCAATTCCCGACGTCCATGTTCACGGTCCTGTTCGCGCTCGCGCGCACGGTCGGCTGGGTGGCGCAGTGGAACGAGATGATCGAGGACCCGGGGCAGCGGATCAGCCGGCCGCGGCAGCTCTATACGGGCCGGACGGCGCGCGACTACGTGCCCATCGACAAGCGCTAGGCCGCCGCAAAACGCAAACGCCAACGGCCGCCGGCGAGGTCGCTGGCGGCCGTTTTGCGTTGTCCCAGGCCCGCAGGGCCAAGGCAGAACGCTAGGTCTTTTCGATCAGCTCGATCTTGTAGCCGTCGGGATCTTCGATGAAGGCGATGACGCTGCCGCCGTGCTTCATCGGCCCGGGTGGGCGCGGAATCTTGACGCCCTCCTTTTCCAGCTGCTCGCAGACGCCGTAGATGTCGGGCACGCCGATAGCCAGATGCCCGAAGCCCTCGCCCAGATCGTAGGGCTCCTCCTGGTACCAGTTGTGCGTCAGCTCGATCACGGTGTGGTCTTCCTCGCCGCCGTAACCGACGAAGGCCAGCGTGAACTCGCCCGAGGGATAGTCCTTGCGGAACAACTCCTTCATGCCCAGCAGCCGGGTGTAGAAGTCGATCGATTTTTCGAGATTCTTCACCCGGATCATGGTGTGCAGGAAGCGGAACTTGCTTGCGTCCAAGGC
>JAWVYK010000023.1:0-17837 GCA_033722755.1 Rhodovibrionaceae bacterium
ACAACACCTTCTCCACGCTCGAGGTGCACGAGGTCGAGGATGCCGATCCCGTCGGCAACAATCCGATCTACGCCAAGAATGGCAACCTCGTCGGCCGGGCGACCAGCGGCAACTTCGGCTTCCGCTGCAACAAGTCGCTGGCGCTGGCGATGCTGCGCCCCGAGCAGGCGGAGATGGGCAACGAACTGGAGATCGACATCCTGGGCAAGCGCCACGCCTGCACCGTCATCCCGGAGAGCCCGTTCGATCCGGAGAACGACCGCCTGCGGGCTTAAAGGCTCGCGGCGCAGGATCACCGATCCAAAGCCACGCAAACGTGCAAGGGCCGGCCCTCCCCGCGGGGCCGGCCTTTTGCATATCTGGACCGAAGCGACCTCATGAATGCAGGCCTTGACCGCGGACGATGGCGGTGCATAGCTTCCAAAAAGTCACCGCTCACAAGCCCGTAAAGGCCGCTTCGCCATGCCCGACCCGATCCGCTCCGCCCTCGCGCGCAAGCCCTGGCTCCTCGCCGATGGCGCCACGGGCACGAACTTCTTCGCCATGGGGCTCGAGCACGGCGATTCGCCGGAGCTCTGGAACCTCGAGCATCCCGAGAAGGTGAAGGAGAACTACCGGCGCTTCATCGAGGCCGGTTCCGACATCATCCTCACCAACACCTTCGGCGGCACCGCGAACCGCCTGAAGCTGCACAAGGCCGAGGACCGCGTGGCGGAGATCAATGCCGCCGCCGCACGCCTGGCGCGCGAGAGCGTCGCCGAAAGCGGCCGCGAGGTCATCGTCGCCGGCTCCATGGGCCCCACCGGCGATCTCTTTGAGCCGCTGGGCCCGCTCTCGCACGAAGACGGCGCCGCAGTCTTCGCCGAGCAGGCCCGCGGCCTGGCGGAAGGCGGCGCGGATGTGCTGTGGATCGAGACGATCTCCTCGCTCGACGAGTTGCGCGCAGCGGTCGAAGGCGCCGGCGTCGCCGACCTGCCGGTGGTCTGCACGATGAGCTTCGACACCAACGGACGCACCATGATGGGTGTGATGCCCAGCCAGCTGCCCCAGTTCGTCCGCGAGCTGAACCCCGTGCCCACCGCCTATGGAGGCAATTGCGGCGTCGGGGCGGCGGAACTGGTGACCGCCATCCTGACGATGGCCGAGAACGCAGCGCCGGACGACGTCATCGTCGCCAAATCCAACTGCGGCATACCGGAGTTCGTCGACGGCGAAATCGTCTATTCCGGCACGCTGGATTTGATGAGCGATTACGCGCGCATGGTCTACGACGCCGGCGCGCGGATCATCGGCGGCTGCTGCGGGACGACGCCGGACCATGTCGCGGCCATGCGCGCGTCCCTGGAGGCCCATCACCGCGGCGAGCGGCCGGCGGTGGAGACGGTGATCGAACGACTGGGCCAGATATCCAAGGGCGCGCAGGCCATGCGCATGGGCCGCCTGGGGCCCGAGGCGGCGGATGCCGGCGATGGCGGAACCGGACGCCGGCGCGGCGGACGCTCGGCTCGCCGGCGGAGCGGCGCAGCCACGGACTAGCCGCCTAGAGCGCGTCCTCCAACTCGGCGATCGAGTTTAGAATCCGGTCAGCCAGCGGTGACAGCACCTCGTGCGTCCCGGTTCCCGTCAGGACTCCGATGACGAGGCCGAAGCCCGCCGCCCGGCCCATCTCCAGGTCGTGCGTGTTGTCGCCGACCACCGCGGACTCCACGGGCTCGAGACCGCAGACACGGCAGAACGCGCGCGCCATGCCCGCTTCCGGCTTGACGCCGTGCCCGCTGTCGTAACCGGCGAGGAAATCCACATAGCCGCCCAGTCCGAAGCGCTCCACCGTCGCGGTCAGAGCGGCCGCGCTGTCGCTGGTGGCGACGCCAAGCGCCAGCCCGCGCGACTTCAAGCGCTCGAAAAGCGCCGGCAGGTCCGTGGTCGGCACCGCTCCTTCGACCCCGGGGCCGGCGAAGACCGCGTCCAGTTCCACCGCCAGCGACGCGGCGTCGCGCCCCGGCAAATGCGGCGCCCACAGGCGCGCGATGTCCCGCGCCGTGCCGGCGGCCAGGGCACTGCCCGGCGTCACCCTGTTGGAGTGCGGCTCGTAGCCCGCCATCGCCAGCAGGCGGGTGGCCAGCGCCTCGTCGCCGCCGGCAGCCTGCCGGGCCGCCGTCAGATTGGCGGGCAGCCATGTGGCGGCGTAGTCGACCAGCGTGCCGTCCTTGTCGAAGAGAACCCCGCGAATGGCGCCCATGTGCCGCCTCCTCACCCACGGCTCTGCTGTATAACAGCTTGCATGCCGGCCAAGGGACAAAAAGCGGGGCTTGATCATCGCGTCTCGTACTGCTCCCACTAACGGCAAAGCGCTTCTGGGAGCGTGGATCACCCACACTGACATCCGGACCATCGCCGCCATGAACGACATCGCCGCATACGACTACGTGATCGTCGGCGCCGGTTCCGCCGGCTCGGTCCTGGCGAGCAGGCTCACCGAGGATCCCGAGGTTTCGGTCTTGCTGCTGGAAGCGGGACCCCCCGACCATGCCTGGCAGTGGAAAATTCACATGCCCGCTGCCTTTGCCAAGCCGCTGGCCGACGACACCTACAACTGGGCCTACCATACCGAGCCCGAGCCCCATATGGACGGCCGGGTGATGTATTGCCCGCGCGGACGCGTGCTGGGCGGCTCCTCCTCGATCAACGGCATGGCCTACGTGCGCGGGCACGCGCTCGACTACGACCGCTGGGCCGAGGACCCGGCCCTGTCGCACTGGTCCTATTCCCGCGTGCTGCCCTACTTCAAGAAGGCCGAAACCCGCGAGGCCGGCGGCGACGCCTATCGCGGCGACAGCGGGCCGTTGCGCGTGTCCACCGGGCGCGGCTGGAGCCCGCTTTTCGACGCCTTCGTCGAGGCCGGCGTGCAGGCCGGCTACCCCCACACGGAAGACATGAACGGCCGGCAGCAGGAAGGCTTCGGGCGCATGGACATGACTGTGGCCGACGGCCGCCGGTGGAGCGCGGCGGTGGCCTATCTGCGCCCGGCCATGCAGCGGCCGAACCTGTCGCTGGAAACCGGCGTGCTCGTTCACCGCGTGGCGCTCGATGGCGGCAAGGCCACGGGAATCGTCTACAGCCGCGACGGGCGATTGCACGAGGCGCGCGCCGAGCGCGAGGTGATACTCAGTGCCGGGGCAATCAACTCGCCGCAAATCCTCATGCTTTCGGGTATCGGGCCGGCCGACCACCTGCGCGAGCACGGAATCGAGGCGGTCGCCGATCTGCCGGGCGTCGGCGCCAACCTGCAGGACCATCTGGAGACCTATGTTCAATATGCCTGCAAGCAGCCGGTCACGCTCTACGGTCCGACACGGCTGTGGAACGTCTGGCGCGTCGGCCTGCAGTGGATCCTCTTCAAGTCCGGCCTCGGCGCCACAAACCACTTCGAATCCGGCGGGTTTATCCGTTCACGCGCCGGCGTGAAGCACCCGGACCTGCAATATCACTTCCTGCCCATTGCGGCGTCCTACGACGCCTCGAGCGCGCACAAAGGCGACGGCTTCCAGGCGCACGTCGGTCCGATGCGCCCGCAGGCGCGCGGTTACGTCAAGCTGGCCGGCGCCGACCCGAGGACAGCGCCGCGCATCCGCTTCAATTACATGTCGGAGGAGCGCGATCGGGAGGAAATGCGTGCAGCCATCCGCCTGACGCGGGAGGTCATGCAACAGAAGGCCCTGGACCAGTATCGCGGCGCGGAACTGGCTCCCGGTCCCGAGGTTGCCGATGACGCCGACATCGACGCCTTCATCCGCCGCGAAGGGGAAAGCGCCTACCACCCCTCGTGCACCTGCGCCATGGGCAGCGGCGAGGACGCCGTCGTCGACGGCGAGGCCCGGGTGCGCGGCATCGAGAGGCTGCGCGTCGTCGACGCCTCCATCATGCCGACCATCGTCAGCGGCAACCTGAACGCGCCCACCATCATGATGGCGGAGAAATGCGCCGACATGATCCGCGGGCGCGAGGCCTTGCCGCCCCAAGAAGTGGAGGTCTGGGTGCATCCCGAGTGGGAAACGAAGCAGCGCTAGCGTGAGGCGCTCTCCTCTTCGTCCCGCAGGCGCGGGTCGAGCTCCATGCCTGCCCGCGTCGTTGGCGCGACGGTGACGAACTCGCGCCGCTCCTCCTCGGGCACGGGCGGGCGCTGCGTCGCGCGCCAGGCGATGAAGCCCAGCAGCAGCGCCGCGATGGCCGCGATGTGGATGTAGAGCCCGAAAGGCCCCGCCGCCTCCATCGCCGCGGAGGCGATGAGCGGGCCCGACATGGAGCCCAGTGAGGAGAACAGCAGCAGGGCGCCCGCCGCCGGCACATACTGGGCTCGCTCCAGCCGGTCGTAGGCGAGCGAGATACTGGTGGGATAGATGGAGATCAGCACCCCGCCCTGCACCATCGCCAGCAGCAACATCGCCCAGAGCGGCAGTCCCTGCGGCCAGCCAATTCCCAGGAAGACTGCACTGACCGCCAAGGCCCCGGTCAGGGCCGTCGCCAGCGCCTTGCGCCGGCCCAGGCGGTCCGACAGTCGGCCAATCGGCCAGAGCAGCAGGAACGGGCCGAACAGCATGGCGCCGGTGAACAGCGAGACCTCGAAGACCGAAAGCCCGACGTTCTGCGCAAAGACCGCCGAAAGGCCATACATCGGCGAAGTCATCATGCCGCCCATGATCGCGCCCACGGCGGCCAGCGGAGACATCCGGTAGACCTCCGCGGGCGACATGGGCGCGACGCTCTCCACGCTGGGGCTCGGCATGCTGCTGAGGGTCACTGGCACCAGCGACAGGCTGGCCAGCATGGCGGCGAACACAAAGGTCTGGTTGCCCTCCACGTCCCAGAGGTTCACCAGCAGCTGGCCGACGCACAGCGCGAAGAAATAGCTGCTCATGTGGATGGTCATGACCTGCCCGCGCGTCTCGTTCGTCGCGCGCTCGTTCAGCCAGCTTTCCATGGCGGTGAAGAGACCCGCCATGCAGACGCCGGAGACAAGGCGCAGCACGATCCAGAACCAGGGCGAAAAGAACAGCGCATGTGCCAGAACGGCGACGGCGACGATCGCCGCGAGACCCGCATAGGTGCGGATATGGCCGACCCGCGCGATCAGCCGCTTGCCATAGATCGCCCCCAGCATGAACCCGGCGAAAAAGCCGGTCATGTTGACGCCGATCAGGAACTCGGACACCTGGGCGCTGTTCAGCTTCAGGGCCACGGAAATGCCCAGCAGGCTGTTGCCCAGCATAAGGATGCTGGCGCCCACGATGATCGGCAGGATGCTGACGACGACGGGCCACATGGATGCGGATACCTTCCCCGGAATAGACATCCGCCTATATCACGCCATCACGCCGGCCCGCCACCGGGCGTTCAGTCGTCCAGAAGGCCTTCCAGCGTGCGCAGGCGGTCGGCCTCCCCGGCCGGCTTGTCCCAGCGGATGCGGTGCACACGGGGAAAGCGCATGGCCACGCCCGATTTGTGCCGCTTGGATCGGTGCACGGCGTCGAAGGCGATTTCCAGCACCAGGCCGGGCGCGACGGCGCGCACCGGTCCATAGCGTTCCACCGTGTTGTCGCGCACCCACTTGTCGAGCTGGCGCAGCTCCTCGTCGGTGAAGCCGAAATAGGCCTTGCCCACCGGCACCAGCTCCTCGCCACCGTCTTCGCCTTCGCGCCAGCAGCCGAAGGTATAGTCGGAATAGAAAGACGAGCGCTTGCCATGGCCGCGCTGCGCGTACATCAGCACGCAGTCGACCGTAAGCGCCTCGCGCTTCCACTTGAACCAGGGCCCCTTCGGCCGACCGGAGACGTAGGCGCTGTCGACGCGCTTCAGCATCAGGCCCTCGATGCCGCGGGCGCGTGCGTCGCCGCGCAGCTCGGCGAGTTCCTCCCAGCTCTGGAAATCGATCACGGGCGAGAGGTCGATGCGCGTCGGCTGGATGCGCTGATACCACTGGTCGAGTCGCTTCCTCCGTTCCATGAACGGCAGGTTTCGAACGTCCTCATCACGCTCGAACAAAATATCGTAAACCCTTAAATGCGCGGGATATTCGGCCATCAAACGGCCGGTCACGTTCTTCCTGCCGAGGCGCTGCTGCAGGTCGTTGAAGGGCGCAACCTCGCCATCGCGCACGACCAGCAGTTCGCCGTCCAGGACCGCGTCGAAGTCCATGGCGTCAGTGAGGTCCGGAAAGCTGTGGGAAATATCCTCGCCCGTGCGGGAAAAAAGGCGCGGACGTTGGCCGCCGGCGGCGGCCTGTACGCGGATGCCGTCCCACTTCCACTCCGCCAGATAGGCCGCCGGATCCAGGCTCGCGAGCTCGCCGTCCTCCAGCGGATTGGCCAGCATCATCGGCCGAAAAGCAGCACGGGCGTCGATGATCGGCTTGTCCGCGCGTCCTTCCAGCCAGGCGAAGAGGTCTTCATAGGGCGGCTCCAGGCCGTGCCAGATCTCCTCGATGTCGGCCACGTCCGTCTGCGGGGCGAGCTCGGCAAGCGCGGTCTTCGTCAGCCGCTCCGACACACCCACGCGCAGACCGCCCGTCAGCAGTTTCAGGAAGGCCCAGCGGCCCGTGGCGTCGAGCGCATCCAGCCAGCCGGCGACGAGATCCGCCACCTCCTCGCGGCGTGCCGCCGCCAGACGCTCGACCACCTCGGAGAGCTCGGGCGGCCGGTTGGCGCCCGGCTTGGCCGGCCACATCAGGGCCACGGTCTCCGCCAGATCGCCTACATAGTCGTAGGACCAGCGGAAAAGCACGGGGTCGCTGCGCTCCTCGATCAGCGCGCGGATGGTGGCCGGCTTCGCCGTCTTGAAGTCCAGTTGCCCGGTCAGCGCCGCCAGTGCATAGCCACGGTCTGGGTCGGGCTGCTGGCGGAAATGCTCCGCGATCAGCCGCAGCTTGGCGTTGCGCGACGGCGTAAAGACGAGACGGTCGAGCAAACGGGCGAATTGCTTCATGCGCTCTGCCCTGCGCCGGGGTCTTGCGCGGAAGGCGTTTCGTCGTCCTCGTCGCCACGGCCGATCAACGCGAGGGCGCGGGCGTCGAAGCCCTGTGTGCGGGCGTGGTGCACCAACGCCTCCTCGCTGCCGTGCGTCACCCAGACGTTGGGTGCGCCCACGTCATCCAGCGTCTGAACCAATTCGTCCCAGTCCGCGTGGTCCGAGATCACAAGCGGTAGTTCCGCGCCGCGCTGACGGGCACGCTGGCGCACCCGCATCCAGCCCGATGCCATGACGCTCACCGGGTCCGGCAGGCGCCGCGACCAGCGGTCGGCCAGGGCCGATGGCGGGGCCATGACGATCTCTCCCTTGAGCTCGGGCTTCGCCTTGCCCGTAGCCGGGCGCAGTTCCCCAAGGTCGATGCCGTGCGCTTGATAGAGATCGCACAGGTTTTGCAGCGCGCCGTGGATATAGATCGGGCGCTCGTAGCCGGCCTCGCGCAGCAGACAGATGAGGCGCTGCGCCTTGCCCAGGGCATAAGCGCCGACGAGGTGCGCGCGTTCCGGAAACAGCGACACCGAATGCAACAGCTTCGCGACCTCCTCCCTGTCGTCCGGATGACGGAAGACCGGCAGGCCGAAGGTCGCCTCGGTGATGAATACGTCGGCGGGAACCGGCTCGAAGACGGCGCAGGTCGGATCGCGGCGGCGCTTGTAATCCCCGGAGACGACGATGCGCTCGCCCGCATGCTCGAGCACCGCCTGGGCGCTTCCCAGGACATGGCCAGCCGGTTTAAGAGTTACCCGCACGCCATTGATTGTTACAGGTTTTCCATAGGAAAGCGCTTGCTGCCTGTCGCCGGCGCCGGCGCCGTAGCGCGCCGTCATGATGGCCAGCGTTTCCGGCGTGGCCAGTACCGCGCGGTGTCCCGGACGCGCGTGATCGGCATGGCCGTGGGTAATCACCGCGCGGTCCACCGGGCGCGCGGGATCGACGAAGAATCCGCCGGCTTCGCAGAACAGGCCCTTATCGGTTACCGTTAACCACCCGAAGCGACCAGCGAGAGTAGAGGAGGACATGACCGACAGCTTCGAATTGAATGAGCGTCTTGCGAGCGACAGCTTCGAGGTGGACGATCTGGACCTCTGCCAGGTCCGCTTGATGAACGACAGCCACTATCCCTGGCTGATCCTGGTGCCGCAGCGTCCCGGGCTGACCGAGCTCCACGATCTATCCGAAGAAGATCTGTCGACGATGACGCAGGAACTCGTCAAGGCCTCCCGCGCGCTCGAATCGGTCTTCAAGCCGGACAAGATCAACATCGCCGCGCTCGGCAACGAGGTGGCGCAACTCCATGTCCACGTGATCGCCCGCTTCCAGACCGACGCCGCCTGGCCCGGCCCGGTTTGGGGCGTGCAGCCGGCCAAACCGTATCAGAGCCAGGAACTCGACGACTTGCTGGTCGAACTGGGCGGCGCCTTCGTGGACTATTAGCGGTCCGCCGCTGCGCATGGGGGGCGCGTTCGCCCGCCACCCGATCACTGACAAATAGGCGTTGCATGCGCGGCGTCCAGAATGCCGGCGCATAGATTTCGTCGCGCCGCCGCGCCGGGGCCTATGCTCCGGGCCTGCGACAGGCTATATCGTCGGGGTGATGAGCGAGGCTGCGCCCTGCCCCGAGTCCCTGCCCGACGCCGGGCCCTTGCCCGAAGCATTCCGTCGCTGGTTCGACCGCCGCGGATGGCGGCCGCACGCCCATCAGCTCGCCATGCTGGAGGCCGCTGAGGCGGGTGAATCCGCGCTTCTCATCGCACCCACCGGCGGCGGCAAGACGTTGGCCGGCTTCCTTCCAAGTTTGGCGCAGCTCGCAGAACACCGGCAGGACGGTTTGCACACCGTCTACGTCTCGCCGCTGAAGGCGCTGACACAGGACATCCATCGTAATCTGACCGAACCGCTCGAGCAGATAGGTCTGGACATCGCCTGCGAAACGCGCACCGGCGACACGCCGCAGTCCAAGCGCCTGCGCCAGCGCCGCCGGCCGCCGCAAATCCTCCTGACCACGCCGGAATCACTGGCGTTGCTGCTGTCGTATCACGACGCGCCGGAGGTCTTCGCCCGCGTCGCCTGCGTGGTGGTGGACGAACTCCACGCACTGGCCGGGACCAAGCGGGGCGACCTGCTGGCGCTCGGCCTGGCGCGGCTGCAGAGCTTGTCGCCGGCCTGCCGGCGCGTCGGGCTGTCGGCGACGGTTCGCGAGCCGGAGGAGTTGCGGGCGTGGCTGTCGCCCACCGGACGGGCGAAGGATGCCCCGGTGCGCCTGATCAGGGGCGGCGCGAAGGTCGACCCGCAGGTCGAGATCCTCACCACCCGCGAGTATCTGCCCTGGTCCGGGCATATGGCGATCCATGCCCTGCCCGAGGTTTACGAGCGGATCCGCAAGGCCGGCACCACCCTGGTCTTCGTCAACACCCGCGCGCAGGCCGAACTGGTATTCCAGGGCCTTTGGCATCTGAACGAGGCTGGCCTGCCGATCGCACTGCACCACGGTTCGCTGGCCGTGGAGCAGCGCCGCAAGGTGGAGGCCGCGATGGCGCGCGGGGAATTGAAAGCGGTCGTGGCCACCTCCTCGCTCGATCTGGGCATCGACTGGGCCGCGGTGGACTTGGTGGTGCAAATGGGTGCGCCCAAAGGCGTCTCGCGCCTGCTGCAGCGCATCGGGCGCGCCAACCACCGCCTGGATGCACCAAGCCGGGCGCTGCTGGTCCCCGGAAACCGCTTCGAGGTGCTGGAGTGCCGGGCAGCGCTGGAAGGCGTTCGCGCGCACAGCCTGGACGGCGATCCGCCGCGCCCGGGCGGCCTCGACGTGCTGGCGCAGCATGTCATGGGGATGGCTTGCGCCGGACCGTTCGATTCGGACGAGCTCTATCGCGAGATCCGCCGCGCCGCCCCCTATGCCGACCTGCCGCGCAAGGATTTCGAGGATGCACTCGCCTTCGTCGCCCACGGCGGCTACGCGCTGGGCGTCTACGAACGCTTCCGCCGCCTGCGCCAGGACGCCGAGGGCAAATGGCGCGTCACCCATCCACGCCACATCCAGCGCTATCGCATGAACATGGGCACCATCGTCGAGGCGCCGACGCTGAAAGTGCGAATGGGCCGCCGGCGCATCCTGGGCGAGGTGGAGGAATACTTCGTGCAGGCCCTGCAGCCGGGAGACACCTTCGTCTTCGCCGGTCAGTTGCTGCGCTTCGACGGCATCCGCGAGACCTTCTGCGAGGTCAGCCGCGGCGGCGAGGGCGAACCCAAGGTGCCGGCTTATGTCGGCGGGCGGCTGCCGCTTTCCACCCACCTGGCCGAGCGCGTGCGCGGCATCCTCGAGGACCCGGCCTGCTGGCGCGATCTGCCGCCGGCGGTCGCCGAGTGGCTGGCGATCCAGCGCTGGCGCTCGCTGCTGCCCAACCGCAACGGCCTGCTGGTGGAGACCTTTCCGCGCGGCGACAACGAGTTCCTGGTCGCCTACTGTTTCGAAGGCCGCAACGCGCATCAGACGCTGGGCATGCTGCTGACCCGGCGGATGGAGCGCGCCGGCCTGCAGCCGCTGGGCTTCGTCGCCACGGACTACGTGCTGGCGGTCTGGTCGCTGAAGGCGGTGAAGGATCCGGACCGGTTGTTCGACGAGGACATGCTGGGCGACGACCTGGAGGAATGGATGGCGGAATCCTCCATGCTCCGCCGGACCTTCCGCAATGTGGCCGTCATCGCCGGGCTGATCGACCGCCGCGCGCCCGGGCAGGAGAAGACCGGCCGCCAGGTCACCTTCAGCGCCGACCTGATCTACGACGTGCTGCGCAAGCACGAGCCCGAGCACATACTGCTGCGCGCGACGCGCGCGGATGCGGCCGGGGGCTTGACGGACATCCGCAGGCTTGCCGACATGCTCGCGCGCGTGAAGGGCCGGATTCGCCACCGCGCGCTGGAACGCGTCTCGCCGCTGGCCGTGCCGGTGCTGCTGGAGATCGGACGCGAACAGGTTTACGGCGAGGCGCTGGACGAACTGCTGGACGAGGGTGCACAGGCGCTGATCGAGGAAGCAACCGCGCGCACGGATCAGGCGGAATTGCCAATATGACCACGATGCATTCGGCCAACGGCTTGGCCGGCACACAGCCAACGGCGAAGCTGTGCGTCAACGGCGCGGTCCTGGTCGCGGACATTTCGGGTGCCCTCTATTGGCCGGCGCAGGAGGCCCTTCTGGTGGCGGACCTGCACCTGGAGAAGGGCTCGGCTTATGCGCGCTGGGGCCAGATGCTGCCGCCCTACGACACCTGTACGACACTGAATAATCTGGAGAGCGTGCTGGCGCGGTTCCGGCCGCGGCGGCTTATCGCGCTGGGCGATTCCTTCCATGACCGCACGGCGGCGGAGCGGGTCGCACCGTCCGAGCGCGCCCGCATCCGGAGCATGACGGAGGCGTTGGACTGGATATGGATCGCCGGGAACCACGATCCGGAGCCCCCGGCGGACTGGGGCGGACGTGTCGAGCCCGAAATCACGCTGGGCGCCCTGGTGCTGCGCCACGAAGCGATCGAAAGCCACGTCGCCGGCGAAATCTCCGGCCACTATCACCCCAAGGCCAGCGTGCGGGTGCGCAACAAGCGGATCTCCGCGCGATGCTTCATCGACGACGGCCGGCGGTTGGTGCTGCCGGCCTTCGGCGCTTATGCCGGCGGGCTCAGCGTCCTCGACCCGGCCCTGCGCGGACTTTTCAGCCGTGAGTTCCAGGTGCACCTGCTGGGGCGCGAGAGGCTCTATCGCTATCCGTCGCACGCCCTGGTCTTATGATCCGGAACGAAAGAAAACCGGCGGCCCGCCAGGGGACCGCCGGTTCCTTCGGCAGCGTCGCTGCGGCGCCGATTACATCGGCGGCAGGATCACCTCGTCGATGACGTGGATGACGCCGTTGTCCGCCTTGATGTCGGCGGTGACGATGTCAGCCTCATTCACCTTCGGTCCGGCATAGCTGAGGTCGACGACGACCGGGGAACCCTGGACTGTCGTGGCCTCCATGCGCGAGCCGGTGTTGCCCTTCTTCATCACCTCGCCGGGAACGACGTGGTAGGTGAGCACGGCCACCAGCTGGTCCTTGTTTTCGGGCTTCAGCAGGTTTTCCACCGTGCCTTCCGGCAGCTTCGCGAACGCCTCGTTGGTCGGCGCGAAGACGGTGAACGGCCCCTCGCCCTTGAGGGTCTCGACGAGACCCGCGGCCTTCACAGCCGTCACCAGCGTGCTGAAGTCGTCGTTGGACGCGGCGATGTCGACGATGTCTGCCGCCTTGGCTGCAACGGCGCCGAGCGCCAGCGGAAGTGCGATCGCGCCGGCGGCGATCAGACGAACCATGTTTTGCATAACGAGCTATTCCATATTCTGTTGATGGTGCACGCACAGCACATTGCGCCGTGCCTGTGGGAAGCTGGCGCAACAAGAAACGCTTTCAACTATCTGAATTAAAAAGAAAAATATTTTTAGTTTCGATGATCCAACGCCGCATCGGCTTCGTATACAGTCGTTCGCATACAAACGCGTGGCGCTGTCCCGCGCCCATGTAATCGAGCGCCCAGGAGGCCTCATGAGCTCCCAGAAGCCCGTCATCGTCTGGTTCCGCCAGGACCTGCGCCTCAGCGACAATCCAGCGCTTTCGCAGGCCGTGGAAAGCGGCGCGCCGGTGATCCCTGTCTACGTCCTTGACGAGGAAACCCCGAGGACCGAAAGCGGGGACTGGCGCCTGGGCGGCGCGCAGAGATGGTGGCTCCACCACAGCCTGGAGCGCCTGGAGGAAAGCCTCCGGGACAAGGGCGCCGGCCTCGTATTGCGATCTGGCCCGGCGGACGAGGTCATACCCGCGCTCGTGCAGGAAACGCAGAGCCAGGCCGTCTTTTGGAACCGATGCTACGAGCCCTTCGCCGTCACCCGCGACCGCGCCATCAAATCGGCGCTGGACGAAGCCGGCGTCGCCGTTCACAGCTTCGGCGCCAACCTGATCCACGAACCCTGGACCCTGCAGACGAAGGCCGGTGAGCCGTTCAAGGTCTTCACGCCGTTCTACAAGGCGGCACTGGCCAAAGGCGAGCCGGCGGAGCCCCTCTCTCCGCCCAAGCGCATAGCCGCTGCAACGCTGCCGCAGGGCGACCGTCTTTCGGATTGGGACCTGCTGCCGCAAAAGCCCGACTGGGCCGGCGGGCTGCGCGACACTTGGACCCCGGGAGAAACCGGTGCGCGGGGACGCCTGGCGGGCTTCATCGGCAACACGCTTGGGCACTACAAAAAGGACCGCAACCGGCCCGACCTGCCGCACAGCTCGCGGCTGTCGCCGCATCTGCATTGGGGCGAGGTCTCCCCCCGGCAGATCTGGCATTCGGTGCGCCGCCATCAGCACGAGAGCGGCGGCGGAAAGATCGACTCCGCGGCCGAAGCCTTCCTTCGCGAGGTGATCTGGCGCGAATTTTCCTACAACCTGCTGTTTCACTGGCCGGAGTTGCCGGCGCGCAACTGGAAGCCGGAATTCGACGACTTTCCCTGGCGCGACGATGCGAAAGCGCTGCGCGCCTGGCAACGCGGGCAAACCGGGTTCCCGATCGTCGACGCCGCCATGCGCGAGCTCTATGCCACCGGCTGGATGCACAACCGCTCGCGGATGATCGTGGCCTCCTTCCTGACCAAGGATCTGCTGATCCACTGGCGCGAGGGCGAGGCGTGGTTCTGGGACACACTGGTCGACGCGGACCTCGCCAACAACAGCGCCTCTTGGCAGTGGACGGCCGGCAGCGGGGCCGACGCCGCACCCTACTTCCGTATCTTCAATCCCGTGAGCCAAGGCGAGCGCTTCGACCCCGAGGGCGCCTACGTTCGGCAGTGGGTGCCCGAGCTGCGGGGCCTGCCGGACGGCTATATCCATAAGCCCTGGGACGCCCCGGCAGACGTGCTGGAACGCGCGGGCGTTCGGCTCGGCAAGGATTATCCGGAGCGTCTGGTCGATCACAAGCAGGCACGTCGGCGCGCGCTGGACGCCTATGAGACCATCAAGAAAGACAAGGCCGCGTGAATGACGCGCCCGCGCCGTCCGCTGCGCCGATCATTATCCACAGGCGTTGTCATCGGCTCTCCGCCGCGTCTTCATCCGGAAATCGTGTTCGCCGCGTAGTTTTCCCAAACCACGCCCCTTATGTTTTCCTTATGTGGCGAAGGGAGACACGGCCATGCCCCGAAACGATGCACCCAGCCGCACTCCTCTGAGCTACGAGGCCTCGGAGGACATTCCCTCGAACCCGCATGTCGAAGGAAGCCTGGGCGATGTCATCAATACCCGTTTTGGCCGCCGCGAGGTGATAGGCGGGGCGCTGGCCGTGGGAGCGATGAGCGCGCTGGTCACGTCCTACGCCGGAGTGCTCGCGCGCCCGGCCGCAGCAGCCGCGGGATCGCGGTTCGGCTTTCGCGAGATCGAGGCCGGCGTCGACGAGACCCACCACGTGGCCGAGGGTCACGACGCCAACGTCCTGATCCGCTGGGGCGACCCTGTTTTGGCGGACGCGCCGCCCTTCGATCCCGAAAACCAGACGCCGCAGGCCCAGGAAAAGCAGTTCGGCTACAACAACGACTATATCGGCTATTTCCCGTTGCCGGCGGGCTCGCGCAATGGCGGGCACGGCCTGCTCGTGGTCAACCACGAGTTTACCAACCGCGAGCTCATGGGCCCCGCATTTCTTGGAGATTCAAGGCGCGCGGTGGACAACAACATGGCCGCGCACGGGGCCTCGGTTATCGAAGTGCGCGCCGGCACCGGCGGCTGGCGCGTGGTCGAGCGCAGTGCCTATGCCCGCCGCATCTCGGCGCTCTCCACGAAGATGCGCCTGTCCGGACCGGCCGCCGGACACCCAAGGCTGCGCACCCGCGCAGATCCAACCGGCACGCGCGTCATCGGCACCATGAACAATTGCGCCGGCGGCATGACGCCCTGGGGCACCGTGCTGATCGCCGAAGAGAATTTTCATGGCTACTTCACCGGCGATCTGGAAGGCAATCCGGAGCGCCGCAACCACGAGCGCTATGGCGTCGGCGACGGCTATTACAACTGGGCGCGCCATTACGACCGCTTCGACGTGTCCAAGGAACCCAACGAGGCCAACCGCTTCGGCTGGATGGTCGAATTCGATCCGTACGACGCCCGGTCCACGCCCGTCAAACGCACCGCCATGGGCCGCTTCAAGCACGAAGGCGCGGAGACCATCGTCAATGCCGACGGACGGCTGGTCTGCTATATGGGCGACGACCAGCGCTTCGACTATCTCTACAAGTTCGTCAGCGACGGCCGCGTCGACCCGAACAACCGGGCGGCGAACGCCGACCTGCTGGACAATGGCACCCTCTTCGTCGCCCGCTTCGAGCCGGACGGCACCCTCACCTGGATGCCGCTGGTCTTCGGCAGCGGCCCACTGACGCCGGCGAACGACTTTCACAGCCCGGCCGACGTGCTGATCGAAACCCGGCGCGCCGCCGACCTCTTGGGTGCGACGCCAATGGATCGCCCGGAGGACGTGCAGCCCGACCCGCTCTCCTCCAAGGTCTATGTGATGCTCACCAACAACTCCAAGCGCGGCGACCCCGGCCAGCCGGGGGTGAACGCGGCGAACCCGCGCGCGCCGAACCCGCACGGCCACATCATCGAAATGGTCCCGCCCGACGGCAACCATGCGGCGCTGACGTTCGCGTGGGATATCCTGGTGAAGTGCGGCAAACCCGGTGATCCCGAGGCGGAGGCCATGTGGCATCCGAAAACCAGCGAACATGGTTGGTTCACCCATCCGGACAACGCCGCGGTCGACGGGCGCGGCCGGCTCTGGATCGCCACGGACGGCAACCGCCCCGGGTCCCACAGCGACCGGTGCGACGGTCTCTGGGCGGTGGAAACCGCAGGCGGAATGCGGGGGCTGTCAAAGCATTTCTTCCGCGCGCCGGTAGGCTCCGAGCTTTGCGGGCCACAGTTCACGCCGGACGATGGCGCGCTTTTCGTCGCCGTTCAGCATCCCGCCGACGCGGGGGTGGAGAATTGGGAGCCATTCGGCCGGAACTCGACCTTCGAGGACCCGGCCACACGTTGGCCCGACTTCCGAGAGGACATGCCGCCGCGACCGTCGGTCGTGGTCATTACCCGCCGCGACGGCGGCCGCGTGGGCGGCTGAGCAGAATGCCTCCGAGGCGATCCACGCCCCCCGCGGGTTTTGCCTAACCTTTGCCTTGGGGCGCGTGGGCCCGCATCTCAGTCTTGCGCGTCCCGCTTTTTCACATCGGCCCGTCAGCAGTTCAATCTCGCTCGGACAGGCAGGAAACGACGGCGTTTGCGAGCTCGTCGAGAAGCCGGGGATAGGCATCCGGGCCGGCTTCCAGATCCGCGCCCACGGGATCGAGCACGGCGGCCCGTATTCCGGTGTCCGATGCCAGACGTTCGACCAACGCCGGCGGAAACTGGGGTTCGGCGAAAATGCACTGTGCGCCAGTCGCCTTGATGCGCTGCTGAATTTCCAGGACTCGGCGGGCGCCAGGGCTGCGCCCGGGGGAGACGCTGATCGCGCCGACAGGATGCAGTCCATAGTGCCGCTCGAAATACTGGTAGGCGTCGTGGAAGACGACGTAGGGGGAATCGGCAACCGGTGCGAGCCGAGCCCGCAGCGCATCGTCCAATGCTTTCAGCCGCGCCTCGTAGTCCTTGACATTGGCGCGGTAGCCGGCGGCATTGCCGGGGTCCAGCGCCGCCAGCTTCTCCCCCAGCGCCCGCACGATGGCCACCGCGTTATCCGGGTCGAGCCAGAGATGCGGATCCATGCGGCGCGAATTTCCGGCTTCCTCAGCGTCCTCCTGACCGTCTCCATGGTCGTGCCCAGGGTCGTGCCCGTGGTCGTGCCCGTGGTCGTGCCCGTGGTCGTGCGCCTCCCACGAGCCGCCGGAGCGCGCCCGAAGAATTTCCACGCCGGGCGCTGAATCGGCTCGCAGGGTCTCCGCGTCTTCGGCGAGGGCCTCGAGGGGACGCTGCATAAAGCGCTCGAGCGTGGGCCCGATCCACACGACGAGATCGGCCTCGGCCAGCATCAGGGCCTCGGACGGGCGCAGGCTGTAGGTGTGCGGGGAGGCCGCCCCTTCGATCAACAGCGACGGCGTGCCCAGGTCGCCCATGACCCCCGCCGCCAGGCTATGCAGCGGCTTGATGGTGACGAGCACCTTTGGCTGCGCCAGTGCCGCGGACGTGAGCAATCCAAGCGAGCAGACCGACGCGATCAGCGTTGCAAGAAACGTGCGTCGCATTTTCCGTATTCCGACGTCCTCGCCGCAGCGGGGTGGCGATCGTAGCGTGCAATGTTATAATATTGCATTAGACGGAGACCAGCGCCACTGTCAAAGCTGGCGAAGATCATCCGATCGATCGGCGGACGGGGAAAGCGGAGACAAGATGCACGACGGCGGCAAGAGCGCATTTCCGGCGCCGGAACACGATCACCGGCACTGCGTCGAGCAGGCGCTGGGCGAGGCAGCCGATCTCTGCCGGCAGCGCGGCGCCCGGCTGACGCCGATCCGCCGACGCGTGCTCGAGCTCGTCTGGGCCAGCCACAAGGCGGTGGGCGCCTACGAGATTCTCGACGCCCTGCGGAGCGAGCATGCCGGTGCGGCGCCGCCGACGGTCTACCGTGCCCTCGATTTCCTGATCGCCCAGGGCTTCGTGCACCGTATCGAAAGCCTGAACGCCTTCGTCGGCTGCCCGCACCCGGCCGACCGGCACGCCGGACAGTTTCTCATCTGCCTCGACTGCGGCGCGGCGGCCGAGCTCGATG
>JAWVYK010000024.1:0-17796 GCA_033722755.1 Rhodovibrionaceae bacterium
ACCGCAACCACCGTAAGGCCGATCACGGCGTCGGACAGACCCGCGGCGCGCGACAACTCCACTGCGGCTGAAACAAGGACGCGTGCGCCGACGATGGTGAGCAACAGCCCGGCCAGGGTCAGGACAGGGGCCAGCCAGGCTTTGGCGATGCCTGGCCTCATGGCGTCCGCTTCGTCACGGTGCATTTGCGCCGAGGAGGTCGTCGCCAAGCGCTCGCTTCGGTAGGTGTGCACGAGATATGCGCCAAGCAGCGCCAGCATCGCCAGGCCGGCCAGACGGCCCATTTCGCCCAGCAGAACCACTGCCAGACAGACGACGGCCGCGCCCAGCATGGCGGGCCCGTCGCGCAGGAATGCCCCGCGCGAGGCCGTCAGAGGGAAGATCAGCGCCGAGCAGCCGAGGATCAGCAGGATGTTCGCCGTATTGCTGCCGACGACGTTTCCCACGGCGATGCCCGGCGAGCCCACGAAGGCGGCCTGCAGGCTCGTGACGAGCTCGGGCGTCGACGTGCCGAAGCCGACTAGGACAAGACCGATGAGCAGCGGCGAGATTTTAAGGCGCTTGGCCATCGCGACGGCGCCGCGCACCAGGAAGTCGCCCCCGGCCAGAAGCAGAACGAATCCGAGCGCGAGTTGCAGATAGATCATCGACAGGAGATTGGCCCGCGCGTGTCGTCCTTCAATCGGCTTTCTTCGGTGCCTAGGTGCATCTGCCGGAGTCAGTCGCGACACCGGCCCGAACATAGCTTTATGGACGGGTCTCGGCTTCCGTCACATTGGGATGGGACTCACCGGCGGAAAGGATCGAGCGAAATGGCTGGCCGAGCAGAGATCCCGGCCCGGCCGTGCCATCGACTCCGGGCAAGGCAGCGGGATCGGCCCCAGGAACGACGGGCCGGTGGCAGCGGCTATTCGATCTTCGCCACGCCAAGGGGCACCGAAAAGCGCTTGCACCAGATCACCACCTCGTCGGCGTTCTTCAAGGCGTCGGTGGCTTCGGCCGAGTAGCGCTGGCCGCCCGTGTTTTCCCGCAGCTTTTCGATAAGGCCGCCTTCGATCGGCTTCGAACCCGTGCCGAGGGCGACGTAGGGGTCGGGCGCGCCATCCAGGGAGAATGAATCATGCAGCTCGATCACGATCATTCCACCGTCCTCTTGGACGCTCACGGTGCCCGAGGTCTCGTGGCCCGAGGCACCGACAAACGATCCTTCGCCAGCGTGCGCAGAAGCGGCGAGGGCGAGAAATACGGCGGCGGCGATTGCAGCAATGGCTTTCATGGCTTGCTTTCCGATGGAAATGGGACGGGCCGATGGAAATGAGACGGGTGGCCCGCAAGGCCTCGCCATGCCTATTACCGGATTCCGCGCAGAGTGAAAAATCAAGCTATTGTAAAGTTGTGGTAAGGCCGGCAACACCGTCCCATGCGGCAGGCTGTAAATCGTCCCCGCCGGAGCCTAAATCAAAGTCTGTCGGTCATACCGGCGAAGGGCTTATCCCGTCTGAAACTTTTGGAGGGCAACATGATCGTTCGCAGGCTCCTTGCGGCCACCCTCGGCCTCGGTCTTCTTGCGGCGCCGCTGGCCGCCGGCGCGGCAGAGCCACCCGATTTCGCAAAGGCCAGCCAGGTGCGCGACTCCCTCAACGCCATGCTGCGCGACCTGAAGCCGGAGGCGAAAGAGCACGGCTGGTTGGAACTGCGCGCCATCGGCATGTGCGAGGACGCTTTGGAGCGGCTCCAGGACCGCCGCTCGGCGGCCGCCTACTCTGCCGAGGCGGGGGAGCAGATTTGGCGCAGCTGCCACGATCTCCACCAGCGCGCCAAGATGCATCACAACCCGCGCGCGGCCGATGATGCGGGCGGTGAGGGCGGATCGTATTGAGGCCACCGAAGCGGTTCAGGTCCGCTGGCGAACCCGCCTTCGGCCCAGGCTCTGGCCGTCGATCGCCACGGCCTTGACCAGCGCGTACACCGGCTGCCCCTGTTGCAGGCCAAGCCGGTCGACGGAGCGCCGGGTGATCCGCGCCCAGAGCGACGACGGTCCCATTTCCAGGCGAATATCGACCTGCGCGCCCGGATCGGCCGCGATTTCGGCGATCCGGCAGGGCAGGACGTTGAGGAAGGAGCTGTCGGTCGGTGCGTCCCGGGAAATGGCGACGTCGCGGGCGCGGATGCGCAGACGCAGATCCTCCCCCGGGGCTTCTTCCACGCGCGGCACGGCCAAGGTGCCGCCTGGAACCTGCAACTCAGACAGACCATAGCGATCGTCGTGGCCGAGTACGGTAGCAGGCAGCACCGCGCCGGCCTCGTAGCGGCCGGTCAGCGGACGCAGGTCGAGGCGCGTGGAAAGCTCCTCCAGGCTTCCCGTCGCCTCCACCCGTCCGTCCGACATCAGCACAAGCGTATCGGCCAGGCGCACGACTTCCGCCATCGCGTGGCTGACATAGACGATGGGCACGGCGAACTCGTCGCGCAGTTTCTCGATGAAAAAGAGGATTTCCTCCTTGCGCGGCTGGTCCAGCGAGGCGAGGGGCTCGTCCATCAGCAGAAAACGCGGATTGGCCAGAAGTGCCCGGCCCAGCGCCACGCGCTGCTTCTCGCCGCCGGAGAGGTCGTGCGGCCTGCGCCGCAGCAGGTTCTCCAGTCCGAGGAGCGCGACCACCTGTTCGAGGTCGATGCGCCGTTCGCCGTGCGGTGCCAGCCGATGGCCGTAGAGCAGATTCGACCGGACGGTGAGGTGCGGGAACAGCCGGCCCTCCTGGAAGACATAGCCGAAACGCCGCCGTTCGGGCGGCAGATCGATGCCGTTGCCGGAGTCGAACAGGGTGGTGCCGGCGATCGAAATTCGCCCCCGGTCGGGACGCACGAGCCCGGCCAGCATATTGACCAGTGTCGTCTTGCCGGCGCCGGAGCGTCCGAAGATGGCGATCACGCCTTCGGCACGGCAGGAAAGCTGCACCGACATGGCCAGCTCGCCCAATCGCTTTTCGGCGTCGATCTCCAGCACGGGGATCAAACCCCGATGTGCCGGCGCACGCGCCGGGCGTAGGCTTCCGACGCGGCCAGCGCGGCGAAGGCGACGACCACGGAAATCGCCGCCAGGCGCAAGGCGGCCACGTCGCCGCCGGGCGTCTGCACCAGCGTATAGATCGCCAGCGGCATGGTCCGCGTCTCACCGGGAATGTTCGACACGAAGGTGATGGTCGCGCCGAATTCGCCGAGACTGCGGGCGAAGGCCAGGACGGCGCCCACAAGTATCCCCGGGGCCATGAGCGGCAAGGTGACGGTCGCGAATACCCGAAGCCGGCCGGCGCCAAGCGTGCGCGCCGCGGATTCCAGCCTTGTGTCGACGCTTTCCAGTGAAAGCCGCATCGCCCGCACCATCAGCGGAAAGGCCATCACCGCCGCTGCCAGGGCTGCGCCTTGCCAGGTGAAGGCGAGCGTGAGCCCGAAGGCCTGGTCCAGAAAGCGACCGATTGCGCCGTTGCGGCCAAGCAGCAACAACAGCACATAGCCGACCACGACCGGCGGCAGCACCAGCGGCAGATGAACCAGGGCGTTCACGACGGACTTGCCGGGAAAGTGTCGGCGCGCCAGAAGCCAGGCGACCAGAAGCGCCACGGGCAGGGAGGTCGCGACGCTCCACGAAGCCACCTGCAGCGACAGGCCCAGGGCATCCAGTTCCATCTCGGTGAGTGACATCGAATTGGGTCCTCGGCGTGGTTGGCTGTGGTTTCAGCCGCTGTCGTCCGGCGTATCGAAGCCGTGGTGCTGGAAAATCCGGCGCGCCTTCTCGGAGGTGAGACATGCGAAGAACGCTTCGACGCGGGGATTGAGACGTCCGGCGACGATGGCCGCCGGATAGCGTATCGGCGGGTGGCTCGCAGGCGGAAAGCGGGCCACCACCTCGACGGCATCCGAAATCTGCGCGTCGGTCGCGTAGACAACGCCCAGGCGCGCCTCGCCGCGGGCAACCAGGGCAAGGGCCGCGCGGACATTGGCCGCCGGTGCGGTCCGTTCGGCAATATCAGGCCAGAGGCCCAGCTTCACCAACGCCGCGCGAGCATAAATTCCCGCCGGCACGTGCGCCGGATCGCCCATGGCCAGCCGCGTGTCCTGCAACAAATCGGCGAGCGGAGGATCGTCCTCCAGGTCCAACTCAGGAATTTCCGTTTCGCGATGCGCGATCAGCACCAGTGCATTGGCCAGCAGGTCACGCCGCGTGGTCTCGGCGACGAAATGACCGGCGCGCAGGATGTCCATCCAGCGGCTGTTGGCCGAGATGAAAATATCGGCTGGCGCGCCCTTGGCGATCTGCCGGGCCAGCGTGGAGGACGCCGCGAAGACGGTCTTGGCGGCGATGCCGGTGTCTTGGGAGCACGCCAGGGCGGCTTCCTCGACGGCTTCAGTGGTGCTGCTGGCCGCGAAGATCGACACGCTTTCCTGTGCGAGAGTATCGCCCGCCGGTCCGCCGAGCGTGCCGAGGAAACCCGCGGCGGCGATGAGCGTGGAGCGCAGCGTCCCGCGAAGCCTTGCGTTAGCCAACAGGATGGTCCTTTCGGTAATCCGAAGCGCCGCCCGGCCATTCGGCCGAACCTTCGAAATATTCACTCAGATATAACGCCGTGCAACCGCTTTTCCGCGACAGGCACCGCTATCAGGAGCGTTGGCGGCGTGATTTCGGGGTCTTGGCGAGCAGTGGCTGGAAGGCGGCGACATCGTCCTGCAACGCCCGCTCGGCTTTCTTCTCCATCTTGCGGTAACGCGTCAGCACCTCATGGCCCAGTTGGGTCAAGCGCGCGCCGCCGCCACCGCTGCCGCCGCGGGTCGTCTCGACGAGCGGGCCTTGGAAATCGCGGTTCATCGCGTCGATAAGAAGCCAGGCACGCCGGTAGGACATTTTCATGCTGCGCGCGGCCTCGCTGATCGAACCGCTCCGGCCGACTTCCTCGAGCAGGTCGGCCTTGCCGGGGCCGAGTGCCACGGCCTCCCCGAACAGGACGCGCACGCGCGGGCCGGTCCCGGGCGGCGGACTCATGGCTCGCTGCGCCCGTAGAGTTCGTCCGGATCGACCTCCACCTCCATGACCGTTTGCAGCCGGCCGTCGCGCCAGACCCGGTAGAAGCAACTCCGCCGTCCGGTATGGCAGGCGACGCCTTTTTGCGCCACGCGAAGCAGCAGGGTATCGCCGTCGCAATCCACACCGAGCTCCACCAGATGCTGGGTCTGGCCAGAGCTCTCACCCTTGCGCCACAGTGCGCGCCGCGAACGCGACCAGTAGCAGACCTGTCCCGTCGCCAAGGTCTCCGCCAAGGAGTCCGCGTTCATCCAGGCCATCATCAGAACCTCGCCGCTATCGGCGTCCTGCGCGATCGCGGGCACGAGGCCGTCTGCATCGAAAGCGACGGCATCGCGGAGCTCTTCCGGTAGGCAGCGGGACTGCGCAGTCATAAGGCATTTCCTTTGCAAAGGCGGGTGTAAGCCGCAGGCTAGATCGTTTCGGCCCGGCCGGGACTCAGTCGTCTGCCGTTCTCAGGCGCTCGAAGCCGGCGTCCAGGTCCGCGATCAAATCGTCCGGATGCTCCAGCCCGGCGAATACCCGCAGTATCAAACCCGGCGCGTCCCACGAGGTCGCCGTCCAGATCTTTTCCGGATAAAAGGGAATCATCAGGCTTTGGTATGCCCCCCAGCTTGAGCCGATGCCGAAGAGCTCGTATCCCTCCAGCATCGCGGCGATGGCTTGCTTGGAATAGGGCCGGTCCAGAACGAAGGAAAACAGACTGCCCGCGCCTTGGAAGTCGCGTTTCCAGATATCGTGTCCGGGGCACGACGGCAGGGCAGGGTGAAGCACCCGCGCCACCTCCGCTCGATCCTCCAGCCATGTCGCCAGTCTGAGGCCCGTCGCTTCGTGCTGGCGCAGGCGCGGGGCGAGGCTGCGCATGCCGCGCAGGGTGAGATAGCAGTCGTCGGGCGCGGCGTGGAAACCGAGCAGCGAAGAGGTCTGCACCAGCCGGCGTCCCATTTCGGCATTGGCCACGACGAGGCCCATCATCACGTCGGCGTGGCCCGAAAGGTACTTGGTCGCAGCATGCACGACGATGTCGGCGCCGTGCTCGAGGCCGCGGAAGAACAGCGGCGTCGCCCAGGAATTGTCGAGCGCCAGCGGCACCCCCTTGGCGTGCGCCGCCGCGGCGATGGCTGGCACGTCCTGCACCTCGAAGGTGCCCGAACCGGGGGATTCGGCGAACACAAGCTGCGTATTGCGCCTGATCAATTGCTCGATTTCGCCGCCAATCATGGGATCGTAGAAGGTAACCTCGACGCCCATGCGACTGAGCACGTCCGTGCAGAACTTGCGGCTGGGCAGATAGACGTGGTCGCTGACGAGGACGTGGCCGCCGGCGCTCGCGTTGGCAATGAAGCAAAGGGTGACCGCGGCCAGTCCAGAGGGCAGGGCGACGGCCCTTTCGCCGCCTTCCAGCTCGCAGATCGCCTCTTCCAGCGCGAAGGTCGTCGGTGTGCCGAGCAGGCCGTAGATGGGCTCCGCCTTGTCGAATCGCCGCCGCGGCCGGCTTTCGTATTCCTCCAGACTTTCGGCGAGAATCGTCGAGGCGTGAAAGACCGGCGTATTGACGACCCCGGAATAGCGATGGGGATCGCGCCCGAGCGTGGTGAGAAGTGTCTCCGGCTTCTTTGGCTTTTCCGCCATTTGGAATGACTGCTCCCTGAACCGTTTCCCCGTTTTCTAGCACAAGGACGGGCCGGCGCGCGCGTGGGGCGCGTCGTCACCTCGACACGGCATCCTGTCGACGTCTGGCCGGATTGGGCGAGGGCCGCCCAGGGCCAGCCCTATCCGTTGATTTTAGGCGAAAAAACCGGCCGCCAAAGAAAGCGTCACGATTATTTTATGCGCTGGATGCGTAGGGCAGTTGCGTTCACTGCATGGATGTTACATCTTTGCGATCAACGCGGCCCTTGCAAAGAACGGCATAAGTCATGGCCGGCTTTGATACGAGGTCGCGTAAGCCGTCGCGGAATCAACAGCGGCGCAACCGAACGAAAACGGCAATAGCCAACAGGGAAGGTTTCTAATGAAGAGCATGAAGCTTATGGCCGCGGCCGCCGCGGTTACACTTATCGGTTTCGGCTCGAGCGCGCAGGCAGGCGATGTGCTCGACGCCATCAGGGATCGCGGCGAGCTTCGGTGTGGTGTGAGCACCGGTCTCGCAGGGTTCTCGGTGGCCGACAGCCAGGGCAACTGGACGGGCCTCGACGCCGACTTCTGTCGTGCGCACGCCATCGCCATCCTCGGTGAACCCAATGTCACTTTCGTCCCGCTCTCCGCTCAGCAGCGCTTCACCGCCCTGCAGTCGGGCGAGGTCGACATCCTGAACCGTAATACCACGTGGACGCTCACCCGCGACGTGTCGCTGGGCCTCGTCTTCGCCGGCGTTACCTACTACGACGGCCAGGGCTTCATGGTTCCGAAGGATCTGGGCGTTTCCTCCGCGCGTGAGCTCGATGGCGCCGAAGTCTGCGTGCAGACCGGCACCACGACGGAGCTCAACCTGGCGGACTACTTCCGGCGCCACAACATGCAGCTGACGCCGGTCGTCTTCGAGAGCCTCGAAGAGTCCAAGACGGCCTTCTTCAACGGCCGTTGCCAGGTCTACACGACGGACAAGTCCGGTCTGGCCTCGATCCGCTCGGTCGATGCGCCGAACCCGGACGACTACGTGATCCTGCCGGAGACGATCTCCAAGGAGCCGCTGGGTCCGGTCATCGCGCGTGGCGACGACGAGCTGTTCGCCATCGCCAAGTGGGTGGTGTACGCCACGCTGGAAGCTGAGGAAGCCGGCCTGAACTCGAAGAACGTCGACGAGATGAAGGCCAACAGCGACAATCCGACCGTGCAACGCCTCCTGGGCGTCTCGGGCGATATGGGCGAGAAGCTCGGCATTTCGCAGGATTGGGGCTACAACATCATCAAGATGGTCGGCAATTACGGCGAGATCTACGACCGCAACGTCGGTCCGGACACGCCGATCGGCCTGGAGCGTGGCGTCAATGCGCTCTGGATCGACGGTGGTCTGATGTACGCCATGCCGGTGCGCTAAGGCGCTGAGAGGTTGCTGCCCCGTCCGCCATCCCGGCGGGCGGGGCAGACCCGCTTTCATTGAGCGAATTATAAGAAAAATCTCACGCATTACCGCGTGAACGAGGGGACCGGGTCATGGCCGCAGAAGACGCCGCTCATGGGCAATCCGGGCAACCGGAAGCCGTAAAGCCGTGGCGCAATCCGAAGGTCCGCGCCATCTTCTTCCAGATTCTGGTGTTGGGTGGCGTCGGTCTGCTGGCGTACTATCTGATCTCGAACACCATGCAGAATCTGGCCGAGCGTCAGATTCAAACGGGCTTCGATTTCCTGGAGAACGAAGCCGGGTTCTTCATCGGCGAGGCCATGGTCGACTACGCCGCGAGCGACAGCTACGGGCGGGCCTTTCTGATCGGCATCCTCAATACAATCCGCGTCGCCTTCCTCGGCATCGTGCTGTCGACGATCATTGGCACGATCGTCGGCGTGGCACGCCTTTCGAGCAACTTCCTCATCGCAAAGCTGGCGTCGATCTACGTCGAGACGGTGCGGAACATCCCGCTGCTGCTGCAGCTTTTCTTCTGGTATGCGGTCATTACGGGCCTGCTGCCGACGTCCAAGTCGGCGGTGGAACTGCTGCCGTCTACGTTCCTCAGCAAGAGCGGCCTGATCTTCCCGGTGCCGATCGAACACCCGGTGCATATGTGGATGGGCCTCGGCTTTCTGGTCGGCATTGTGGGCGTCTACTTCTACTATCGCTACGCCAAGAAGCGCCAGGACGCGACCGGGCAGCAACTGCCGCTGCTGCTGCCCACGCTCGGCTTCCTGATCGGCATTCCGGCGATCATCTGGCTGCTGGGTGGCGCGCCGAGCGCCATGGACTTTCCGGAGTGGCAGAAGTTCCGCTATGACGGCGGCACTTCCTTGACGCCCGAATTCATCGCGCTGTTGCTGGGCCTGACGATCTATACCGCGGGCTTTATCGCCGAGATCGTGCGCAGCGGCATTGTCGCCGTGCCGCACGGGCAGACGGAGGCCGCTTCCGCGCTCGGCCTCCGGCGCTCCAAGGTGCTGCGGCTGGTTCTGCTGCCGCAGGCACTGCGCATCATCGTGCCGCCGACAACGAGCCAGTATCTCAACCTGACCAAGAACTCATCGCTCGCGGTGGCCATCGGCTATCCGGACCTGGTGTCTGTCGGCAACACGACGCTGAACCAGACGGGCCAAGCAATCGAGTGCATCACCATCATGATGGCGGTCTATCTGACCATCAGCCTGCTCATCTCCGCCTTCATGAACTGGTACAACAAACACATCGCACTGGTGGAGCGCTGAGGCATGTCAGAAGAAGCGACACAGAGCGTCTTCCGGGTGAAGCACGATGCGGACCGGCACGAGGACATGCCGCCTCCGCGCACCGAAGTGGGTGTGATTGGCTGGCTGCGAAAGAACCTGTTCAACAGCTGGTTCAACTCGCTGATGACGCTGCTGGCGATCTGGATTCTCTACAAGTTCATTCCGCCCATCGTGGATTGGTTCATTATCAGCGCCCAGTGGGCCGATGCGCCGCCGGAGGTTTGCAAGGAGGTCTCCGGCGCCTGCTGGCCGGTGATCTACGAGAAGTATCGCCTGGTCATCTTCGGCCGCTATCCCTATGAGGAGCACTGGCGCCCGCTCATCGGCGTGCTGATCCTGATCGGCGTCGTCGGATTCAGCACAAACCGCAAGTTCTGGCGGCCCTGGCTGGGGCTGGTCTGGCTTGGCGGGCTGGCAGCGTTCTTCGCCATCATGTGGGGCGGCTTCCTCGGGATGAAGCTTGTGCCCAACAACCTGTGGGGCGGCCTTCCTCTGACGCTGCTTTTGGGCCTTGTCGGGGTCACCGTCGCCTTTCCCATTTCGATCCTGCTGGCGCTGGGCCGACGCTCGCAGAACGTGCCGCTCATCCGCGCGCTCTGCGTGGGCTCCATCGAGCTCATCCGCGGCGTGCCGCTGATCACGCTGCTGTTCATGGCCTCGTTCATGCTGCCGTTGTTCATGCCGACCGGGGTTTCGATCGACGAGGTGCTGCGCGCGCAGGTCGCCATCATCCTGTTCACCGCCGCCTATCTGGCAGAGGTGATCCGTGGCGGTCTGCAGGCCATTCCGAAGGGGCAGTACGAAGCGGCGGATGCCCTCGGTCTCAACTACTGGCAGGCGCAGCGCAAGATCATCCTGCCGCAGGCCCTGAAGATCTCCATCCCGCCGATCGTCAATACCTTCATCGGCATCTTCAAGGACACCTCGCTGGTGGCCATCGTCAGCCTGACCGATCTGCTGTTCGCCGCCCGCTCGGCCATTGCCGACCCCGAGTGGCGCGCTTTCTTCGTGGAGATCTATATCTTCATCGCGGTGATCTACTTCTGCTTCACCTTCTTCATGTCCCGCTACAGCCAGTATCTCGAGCGCGTTCTGGATACCGGCCACGGCGCGCGCCGATAGAGGAGTCCGTTCGCAATGTCGGATCAGTCAACGGAAGCTCAACAGGAACTCGAGGAAGCCGCCAAGGATATGCCGGCTCCGGCCGAGGACTACATCATCGAGATCGAGGAGATGCACAAGTGGTACGGCGAGTTCCACGTCCTCAAGGATATCAATCTCCACGTCAACCGGGGTGAGCGCATCGTTATCTGCGGGCCGTCGGGCTCCGGCAAGTCGACCATGATCCGCTGCATCAACCGTCTGGAAGAGCATCAGCGCGGTCGCATCGTCGTCGACGGGATCGAGTTGACCGAGGATGTTAAGAAGATCGAGACCATCCGCCGCGAGGTCGGCATGGTCTTTCAGCACTTCAACCTGTTCCCCCACTTGACGGTCTTGGAGAACCTGACCCTGGCGCCGATCTGGGTGCGCAAGACGCCCAAGAAGGATGCCGAGCAGCTGGCCATGGAATACCTGGAGAAGGTCAAGATTCCCGAGCAGGCGGAGAAGTACCCGGGTCAGCTTTCCGGCGGTCAGCAGCAGCGCGTCGCAATCGCGCGCTCGCTGTGCATGCAGCCGAAGGTGATGCTGTTCGACGAGCCGACCTCGGCGCTCGACCCCGAGATGATCAAGGAAGTGCTCGACACCATGATCGAGCTCGCGAAGACCGGCATGACCATGCTGGTGGTCACGCACGAAATGGGCTTCGCGCGCACCGTGGCCGACCGGGTGATCTTCATGGACGGCGGCGAGATCATCGAGCAGAACGAGCCGGAAGAGTTCTTCCACAACCCGCAATCCGACCGCACGAAGCTTTTCCTCAGCCAGATACTGGCGCACTGACGCCAAAAAACGAAAACTGGCAGTTGCAGGGAGAAACGGCGGCGTGGCTGCAAGGCCGCGCCGCCGTTGCGGTTTTTGCTTTGGGAAACTTGGGCGTGCCGGCTCGGTCCTGTTGACGCAGGCGGCGCTTTTGGGAAGACTTTAGCGCACTCTGATACATCCTCGACCGTTCACCGGGAAACGACATGGCCACTGAAACCAGCGTCGAGGCGGAAGCCCGACGCCAATCCTCGCGCTCTCTCGTCCACCTGACCCATCACCTGAACGTGCTGCTGCGCCAGCATCTTTGGCTGCGCGTGCTGATCGGCATGGGCCTTGGGCTCGTGGCGGGAACTCTGATCGGCCCGGATACGGGCTGGCTGAGCGAGACCACCTCGGTGCGCGTGGCAAGCTGGATTGCACTGCCCGGCAATCTTTTCCTGGCCACGATCAAGTTCATCGTTCTGCCGCTGATTTTGGCCTCTGTCATTCGCGGCATCGCCGCCGAGCAGGATCTGGCGACCTTGCAACGCCTGGGCCTGCGGGTCGTGCTCTTCTTCATCGTGACGACGGGCATCGCCATCATCATAGGCTGCGGCCTGGCCTTCCTGATCGAGCCGGGCGCCTACGTGGAAGCGGCCCGGGTGCAGAGCACCTACAGCGGTGCGCCGCCGCCGCCCTCTCCCAAGCCGGCGGAAGGCGCCGGCGGTTTCGCCGTGGATATTCCGGGCGCCATCCTCGGGGTGCTGCCAAAGAATCCCTTTGCCGATCTGGCAGCCGGCAACATGCTGCAGGTGGTGGTAGGTGCGGCCGTCTTTGGCGCAGCACTGCTCATGCTGCCGGCGGACAAGGCGCGCCCGATTCTCGACGTCATGGGGTCCATTCAGTCGGCCTGCATGGTCGTGGTGCGCTGGGTCATGCAGTTTGCGCCCATCGCCGTCTTCGGACTCATCGCCGAGATCACCACGCGTGTGGGTATTGGCGCCATCTTTGGCATGGCCGCCTATGTGGCGACCGTCGTGCTAGGGCTGCTGTTGTTGCTGGGTATGTATCTTCTGCTCATCGCTGTCTTTGCCCGCCGCAGCCCGCTCAGCTTCCTGCGTGCCGCACGCGAGGTGATGCTGCTGGCGTTTTCGACATCCAGCTCCGCCGCGGTGATGCCGCTTAGCCTGCGCACGGCCGAGGATGCCCTCGGAGTGCGCCCGGCCATCACGCGCTTCGTCATCCCCTTGGGCACCACAATCAATATGGCCGGCACGGCGTTATACCAGGGCGTGGCAGCGATTTTCCTGGCGCAGGTTTTCGGCATCGACGTCGGTTGGACCGGCATCCTGCTGATCACGCTGACGGCGATCGGCACGTCGATCGGCTCGCCCGGCACGCCCGGCGTCGGCATCGTCATTCTGGCCACGATCCTGGCCAGCGTCGGCATACCCGAGGCAGGCATCGCGCTTATCATCGGGGTCGACCGACTGCTCGACATGGCGCGAACAACGGTCAACGTGACCGGCGACATCGCGACCTGCGTGATCATGGACCGCTGGCTTTCCATGGACGCGGAGGCGGCCCCGGAACCGGCGCCGGGATAGCCGGATCAGCGGGAGCTCTCGCGCGTTTCCGGAAAGGGAATCAGGCCGCTCAGGCGGGGGTCGTCGACCACCTTGTGTTCCTGGCCCACGGGTCGGAAGCCGACCTTCTGATAAAGCGGCAGGGCCTTCGGGTGGTCTAGCGTGCAGGTGTTGACCGTCACCTTTTGCGGGTGACTGCGCCAGGCGGCATCGACGGCCCAGGCCAGCAGGTAGTGACCCAGCCGTTTGCCGATGAACTCCGGCATCATGCCGAAGTAGGCGAGTTCCACCACGCCCTCCGTGCGCCGGTCGATCTCGGCGAAGCCCGCCGGCACACCGTCGGCATAGGCGACGTAGATTTCGACCCGGTCGTCATGAATGATCTTCGTGAGTTCCCTGTCGGAAAGCTTGCGCCGGTCCATCCACAGCCAGGCCTCGCCGACGCTGTCGTAAAGATAGCGATAGAAGCGCACGGGCGGCTTTTTTGCGCGCATGAGCGCCAAGCGCACGGCGGCAGGCGGATGCGGCAGCTGCCCGCGCGGCGGCTGGTGCATCTCCAAGTAGGTTATGGTGACGTCGAGAGTGCCGTCGTCCTTCGGCACGGGCTGCAGCTTCGGCGGCCGGCCCTTGTCGACCAGCCATTTCTGCATCACGGAGACGGGGTTGGTCTCGTAACCGCAGCGGCGATAGAAGTCGCGCACTTCGGGGTTGCTGGCGCGAATCATGACATGCACCTTGCGCACGTCCCGCTGCAGGAGCCACCGCTCGGCGTGGTGCACCAGCGCGCGCCCGATCCCCCCACGGTGCCGCTTGGGCGCGACGGCGAGGTAGTAAAGCCAGCCGCGGTGGCCGTCATGGCCGCAGGCGACCGTACCCACGATCTTTCCCCGTTTCTCGGCGACGAACACCTCCGCACTTTCAGTGCGCTGCCATAACGCGAGGTCGGTCTGCGGATTGTTGTACCAGACGAGGAGGCCCGTTTCCCGCCACAGGGCGACCACGGCATCGTGGTCGTCCGCCGTGAAGCTGCGAATCTTGGGACGCTGGGATTGCTCCGCTGGCATCTCCACGCTCATTTCGTGTCGGCCGCGGCGCGTGCGGGCGGACCTGTCTCCACTTCGGTGTCTCCGGGCAGACCCCACTCTGCCCAAGACCCGTCGTAGACCGCTACGTCGCGGTGGCCCGAGAGGTAAAGGCCCAGCGCAAGCGTGCAGGCGGTGACGCCCGAGCCGCAGGTGGTGACCACCGGTTTGCCGAAGTCGATACCGGCCTCCTCCATGCGTTGGCGAATCCGATCGGGGGGCAGCATGGTCTTGGTCTCCGGGTCGATCATTTCGTCGAACGGCAGGTTCAGGCTGTTCGGAATGTGACCCTGTCGGCGACCAGGCCAAATTTCCTCGGCCGTGCCTTCGAAGCGGCCGCGCGGACGGGCGTCGAGGATTTGCTCTCGGCCCTGTTGGCTGTCGCGGCGCACCTGCTCCTTGTCGCGTACGAGCAGCGTGTTCATCCGCGCAGAGAAATGCCGCTCGTCCGGTCGAGCCGGTCCGTCCTCGACCGGGCGGCCTTCGGCGATCCACTTCGCCAGGCCACCGTCCAGCACGGCGACGTCCTCGTGGCCGAATGCGCGAAACGTCCACCAGGCGCGCGGCGCGGTGCCGATGCCGCGCTGGTCGTAGACGACGATGCGCGTGCCGTCGCCGAGGCCGAGCCTGCGCACCCTGGAGGAGAACTTTTCGGGCGGCGGCAGCATGTGCGGCAGATCGCTGGAGGTGTCCGAGATTTCATCGATGTCGAAGAAGACGGCCCTGGGGATGTGCTGCTCCTCGAAGAGCGCGCGCGGGTCCTTGTTCTCGTGCGGCAGGTAATAGGTGGCGTCGACGATGCGCACGTCCGGCGCGTCTAGATGATTGTGCAGCCATTCGGTGCTGACGAGCGCATTGGCGGGATCGCGGGCCATGATGAGGGACTCCTGGAAGGGTGGTGAGCGGCAGGGTATCCGGCGGCTCGCCGGCGCCTCAAGTTTCGTCGAAGGCCAAGTTGATGCGGCGGTTCTGCTTGCCCTTGTTCTCGATCTTGGCGACGCGAACCGGGCCGATCTCGGCGGTGTTGCGCACATGCGTCCCACCGCAGGGCTGCAGGTCGACGCCTTCGATCTCGAGGAGCCGCACCCGACCGCTGCCAGTCGGCGGCTTCACCGACATGGTGCGCACCAGCTCCGGCTGTGCGGCCAGCTCGTCGTCAGTGATCCAGCGCGGCCGCACGTCGTGGCCTTCGCCAATGACGCGGTTGATCTCGGCGGTCAGCGCCTCCTTGTCGGGCGGGCCCTCGGGCAGGTTGAAATCCAGCCGGCCCTTGCCGTCGCCGACCTGGCCGCCGGTGACGTCGCCGTCGACGAGCGAGCAGACCACGTGCATGCAGGTGTGCATGCGCATCAGCCGGTGCCGGCGCTCCCAGTCGATTTCCGCGGTCACGCTGTCGCCGGGCGCGGGCAGGGGGCTGCCTTCATCGGGAATGTGAACGACGTCGTCGTGATCCGCGCCTTTTCGCGTATCCACGATGCGGATCTCGCCGCCGTCGGACAAGCGGAGCACACCCTGGTCGCCGGGCTGACCGCCGCCGGTCGGATAGAACACCGTGCGGTCGAGGCGTATACCCTCTTCGCCGGCTTCCAGCACCTTGGCCTCGCAGCTCTTGGCGTAGGCGTCGTCGCGGAATACGAGCTCCATTGTATCGTGGTCCTCCGTGTTCTGCTCCATGTGCGCCGGGCGGTGCGGCGTCCTAGGCCAACCAGGGTGGCACGGGCAGGTCCTTTTCGCGCAGGAATGCCACGTTGAACAGCTTGCTGGTGTAGCGCGTGCCCCAGTCGCACAGGATCGTGACGATGGTGTGGCCGGGACCCAGTTCGCGGGCCACCCGCATGGCGCCGGCCACGTTCATGCCGCTTGAGGCGCCCATCATCAAGCCGTCGTGTTGAATCAGGTCGTAAAGCGCAGTCAGGGCCTCGGCGTCGGGAATCTGGTAGGGCAGGTCTACGACCGCGCCCTCCAGGTTTCCGGTGATCCGCCCCTGTCCGATACCTTCGGTGATCGATGTGCCTTCGCTCTTCAATTCGCCGCACTTGTAATAGCTGTAGATGGCCGCGCCCATCGGGTCGGCCAGGCCGATCTTGATGTCGGGATTGCGTTCTTTCAGAAAGGCGCCGACGCCGGCCAGGGTGCCGCCTGTGCCTACCGCGCAGATGAAGGCGTCCAGCTTGCCGTCGGTCTGCTCCCAAATCTCGGGTCCAGTCGTCTCGTAATGCCCGCGCCGGTTGGCCGGATTGTCGAATTGGTTGGCCCAGACCGCGCCGTTGGGCTCGGTCTTCGCCATCTCCTCGGCCAGACGGCCCGAGACCTTCACGAAGTTGTCGGGGTTCTTATAGGGAACGGCCGGGACCTCGCGCAGTTCGGCTCCGCAGTGGCGCAGCATGTCCTTCTTCTCGATGCTCTGCGTCTCGGGAATGACGATCACCGTGCGATAGCCCCGCGCATTGCCGACGAGCGCCAGGCCTATGCCCGTGTTGCCGGCAGTACCTTCTACGACGACCCCGCCCGGGCGCAGCAGGCCGCGCTCCTCCGCGTCCTTGACGATCGCCCAGGCGGCGCGGTCCTTCACCGAGCCGCCGGGATTGAGGAACTCCGCCTTGCCCAGGATGTCGCAGCCCGTGGCATCGGAGGCGTGTTTCAGGCGGATCAGCGGCGTATTGCCGATGGTGTCGACGAAACCGTCCCGGATATCCATGGATGTGCGTCCGCGTTGCTGCAGAGCCGGAGTGCGCCGGCTCGAGGACCGCGAGACTAGCCCGCCCCCGGAAGCCTGATCAAGCGCCGGAAAGCCAGCGGCGGCGCAGCGCTTGCCGGTTGAGCGCGAGCCACTGGATGGCGATGACGGCCGGCGAGTTCTGTAGCTGCCCGTCTTCCAGCATCCGGATCGCCTCGTCGGTGGAATGGACGCTCGGAAGGATGTCTTCGTGCTCGTGATCCAGCCCGTGCACGCCGTCGACGCCGGCGCTGTCCACCTGGCCGCAGTAGAGAAAGAGGTTTTCCGTGGTCGCCCCCTGACTGGGCATGTAGCGCAGGATGGGCTCCAGACGGCTGAGCGGCAGGCCCGTTTCCTCGGGCACCTCCCGCCAGGCGACATTCTCCGGGGTTTCGCCGGCCTCGATTATCCCTGCGACGATCTCGGTCTGCCAGGGCTCCATGCCCCCCAGATGCGCGGCGAGCCGGAACTGGCGAATGAGGACGACGCTGTCGCGCGCGGGGTCATAGGGCAACACGGCCACGGCATGGCCGCGCTCGAAAATCTCGCGCTGCATGGTGTCGGTCCAGCCGCCGTCGTGTTTCTGGTGGCGCAGGCGGTATTTGTCGATCCGGAAGTAGCCCTGGAAGGGGGTCGTGCGTTCTTCTATTTCGATCCGCGGATCGTCTTTCGGTTGTTGCGGGACATCCCACGCGCTCATGATGGTCTCCGTGCTGACGGGGCCACGCGAGAGTAACCAAGCCGCTGTGCCGGCGATAGTCCGTCGGGCCGCGACGTCGTCGCCGGCGACCGGGAGGACCGAGCCCCTGCACCAGGCCAAGCAATGAGGAGACAAAGCATGTCGGCGCGCAGCGAGAAATTCAGTTTCACCGGCGCCCACGGCGACGAGCTCGCCGGGCGCCTCGACCTTCCGCCGGGAAAGCCGCGGGCCTACGGGCTATTCGCTCACTGCTTCACCTGCTCCAAGGACATTTTCGCCGCGACGCGCATCGCCGAAGCGCTGGCCGAACGCGGGATTGCCGTTTTGCGCTTCGATTTCACAGGCCTGGGTCACAGCGA
>JAWVYK010000025.1:0-17792 GCA_033722755.1 Rhodovibrionaceae bacterium
GACGCGCCTGGCCGAGATCGATCCTGAGTTGCGGATCATCCGCAGGGATACGCACCTGTTCCTCGATTTCGACGGCAACCCCGCCGGCACCTTCGAGATACCAAGCGCGGATTCGGGCCAGGCCTGGGGATCGCTCACCGCCGCGGCTGTCAACGCCGGGCGCCAACGCTCGAAATCCCTGCAGCAGGCCTCGGCCGAGAAGATCTACGAAGCCGTATTCGACGGCATAGTGACCGAGCTCGACGATTTCTCGCGCTACGCAAGCCGCGCCGAGGCGCGGGACAACCGGGCGAATCGCGACGGCTTCCACGGCATCGGTGTCCGCATCGAGATGGTCGCCGAGGGCATCCACGTGGTTTCCGTCATGGACGAAACCCCGGCGGCCAAGGCCGGCCTGCGCGAGGGCGACATCATCACCGAAGTCGACGGCGTGTCGGCGCAAGGCCTCACGCTGCGCGAGGCGGTGGACCAGCTGCGCGGACCGCTGAACAGCCGAGTCAACCTGATGCTGAAGCGCGCCTCGAGCCTGGAACCCGTCCAGGCCTCCGTCGTGCGCGAACATATCGTGCCGCAGACCATCGCCTACCGGCGCGAGGGCAACGCGGCCTACATCCGCGTCAGCGGGTTCAACCAAGACACCAGCCGCAGCCTGCGGCGCGCGCTTTCGACCGCGCGTGAGGAAATCGGCAGCGTCTTGACCGGTTACATCATCGATCTTAGGGACAATCCCGGCGGCCTGCTCGACCAGGCGGTGGCCGTTTCCGACCTCTTCGTCAGCAGCGGCCCGATCGTCTCGACGCACGGACGCCACCGCGACAGCCATCAGTTCTTCGACGCCGAGGATGACGATCTCGCCGGCAATCTTCCGGTCGCGGTTCTCGTCAACGGTCGCTCGGCCTCGGCCTCGGAGATCGTGGCGGCGGCGCTGCAGGATTCCGGCCGGGCCGTCGTCATCGGCAGTTCATCGTTTGGCAAGGGCACGGTCCAGACCGTGCTGCGCCTGCCGAACGACGGCGAGCTGACCCTGACGTGGGCGAGATTCCACGCACCGTCGGGCTACGCGCTGCACCACCGCGGCGTACTGCCGAACGTCTGCACCTCCATCGGCTCGCCCAGCGTCGACAGCCTGATTCACAGCATCGCGACCGTTCCGCAGCACCAGCAGGTCGCCTTGCGCCGCACGCCGGACGTGCCCAGCGAGACGGAGGCCCGTGCCCTGCGGTCGACCTGCCCGGCCGCCGACGGAACGAACGATCTGGACCTGAAGATCGCCAAGCGCCTTCTCTCGGATCACATCCTGTATCGCCAGGCGCTCAGCCGAAGCGTCGACAGCAACATGGCGAACGCGGATTTCGTCGCCTCCGATTAGCAAATTCCAAGACGTGGATGCCCGCCCGTGCGACCCGTCGACGCTGCTGGGATCGTGCTGCTGAGAATACCCCGGCGCGGGCAGGCCGAGGTGCTGCTTGGCCGGCGCCACGCCAACTCCGGTTTCATGCCCGACATCTATGTCTTCCCGGGTGGACGGGTCGAGCGCGCCGATGCGAAAGCCACCGGGTTTGCCGAAGCCCCGCCGCAGCCCCCGGGCCCCTTGGACAAGTCGACGCGACGGCGTCTGCCGATCCTGGCACGCGCGGCGCTGCGGGAAACCTGGGAGGAGACGGGACTCCTCCTCGGCACACCCGGCCCACCGCCGGACTTGGCGGATGTCTCTGCGCTGCCCGCGTGGCGGGCGTTCCGGGCAGCGGGCCTCACACCGGCTTTTTCGTCCCTTTATCTCGTGGCGCGCGCGATCACGCCCACCGATAGCCCGCTACGGTTCCACACGCGGTTCTTCGCCGCTGACGGCGCGCTCGCCGAGGGCGCCCTTTCTGGAGACGGTGAGCTCGAGGATATCGGCTGGGTTCGCATCGGCGAGACGGCGAACCTGCCGATGGCCGGGGTCAGCCGCTTCGTGCTTCGAGAGGCCCTGGATCGCCGGCATGCGCCGCATTCGCCGGCGGCGCTCTATTGCTATCGCCGCTCCTGTGCGCACATCCAGAATGCGGTGAGCGTTGCCTCCGACTTTCCCGGTTGACTTGGCCCGAAAACCGCTTATTTTGCGCCGCGTCGCGCCCTTGGTGGGCGCGTGGACGAACCATTTCGCCGCATCGGAACTGCGGCCGCGAAAGGGATAGAAGGCCATGGCCAAACCGAGCACGATTCTGGTCAAGCTGGTCAGCACCGCTGACACCGGCTACTTCTATGTCAAGAAGAAGAACACCAAGACGACGACGGACAAGCTGCAGTTCCGCAAATACGACCCGAAGGCCCGCAAGCATGTTGTCTTCAAGGAAGCGAAGATGAAGTGACGCGCCTCGGTCTTGCGCGATGGCGCACGGCCGCAATTCGGCAAGGTGAAGACGGGCCGCCCTCCTCGGGCGGCTTTCTTTTTGCGACGGGGTACTACCGGCGGGTGTGCTAGTGCAGGAAACGCTCGACCGTCGCCAGGAAATCCGCCACGGAAATCGGCTTCGGGATATAGGCCTCGCAGCCGCCCTGCAGGATCTTCGCCTCATCCCCCTTCATCGCGAACGCCGTCACCGCGATGACGGGGATATCCTTCAGATTGTCATCTTCCTTGATCCATTTGGTGATCTCCAGACCGGAGACCTCGGGAAGCTGGATGTCCATGACAATCAGGTCGGGGTGCGATGCCCGCGCGATTTTCAGGGCGTCCATTCCGTCGCGCGTCTGCAGGATCGCGTAGCCTTGCGCTTCCAGAAGGTCGTGGAAGAGCTTCATGTTCAGCTCGTTGTCTTCCACGATCAGGATCGTCTTGTCCGAATTGAGCGCTTGCATCTTGCGGATTCGATATCTCGGCGGAAATTTGCAAGGGGTTCTAACATAGCGTCCATGCCGATTAGAATCACTCTATCTTGATATCTATTAACCGGCAAATTAACGATTCGGCGGTGATTGCCGGCGCCGGGCCAATGGCGCACTCTGTAGGTTGCAGAGCTTGGTCCACGCAACGAGAGAAGCTGGAGTGCGAATCGGAATCGATCTGGGAGGCACCAAGATCGAGGCGCTGGCCATGGACGATACCGGAGGCAGCCTCGCCTCCCGGCGCGTCCCCTCGCCGAGAGACGACTACGATGCGACGCTGCGTGCCATCGCTGAACTCGTAGCGTTTCTCGAAGCCGATACCGGCTGCAGGGCCAATGTCGGCGTCGGCATCCCCGGCGCGATTTCTCCCGCCACGGGCCTGGTCAAGAACGCCAATTCCACCTGGCTCATCGGCCGGCCGCTGGACAAGGATCTCGCGGCTGTTCTTGGCCGACCGGTTCGCCTCGCCAACGATGCAAACTGCTTCGCTCTTTCCGAAGCAACGGACGGCGCAGCTTCCGGCCGAAGCGTTGTATTCGGGGTGATCCTGGGAACCGGCGTGGGTGGCGGGCTGGTGGTCGATGGCCGGATCCTCACCGGCCGCCATGCGATTGCCGGCGAATGGGGCCACAACCCCCTGCCCTGGCCGAGCGACGAAGAACGGCCGGGCGCCGCCTGCTACTGCGGGAAGCGGGGCTGCATCGAAACGTTTCTCTCCGGCCCCGGCTTGTCGCGCCAGCATGCGGAGGCGTCGGGACAGGTGGCCAGCGCCAAGGAAATCGCACAGCAGGCGCGCGCCGGCGACCGCCCCGCCCGGCAAAGCCTGGACGCCTATATCGCTCGCCTGGCCCGCAGCCTGGCGGTCGTCGTCAACATCGCCGATCCCGACGCGATCGTGCTGGGCGGCGGCCTGTCGCAGATTGCCGAGCTCTATGAAGGTGTCGCCGCGGCCTTGCCCGAGTGGGTCTTCTCGGACCGAGCCGATACGCCAATCCTGCCTCCGCGCCACGGGGATGCCAGCGGCGTGCGCGGCGCGGCCTGGCTCTGGCCGTCTTCGGGACGCGGCGTGGAGCAGGCCCTGGGATGAACGCGCAAGAAACCTTGCAGGGCGCGTGCCGGGACTGCGGCGCTTGGTATGCCGAGGCGCCCCCCGCCCGCTGTGCGGATTGCGGTTCTCCGCGCCTGGTGCAGCACGCGGAACTGGGCGCCCTCAGCATCGCGCACATCGATTGCGACGCCTTCTACGCCAGTATCGAAAAGCGCGACGATCCCAGCCTGGCGGATAAGCCGGTCATCGTTGGCGGCGGCCGGCGCGGCGTCGTGGCGGCCTGCTGCTATGTCTCGCGCCTTTATGGCGTGCGCTCGGCAATGCCGATGTTCAAGGCCCTGGAAGCTTGCCCCGACGCCGTGGTCATCCGCCCCGAGATGGCCAAGTATCAGGCCGTCGGCCGGCAGATCCGCGCAATGATGCAGGAGATCACCCCGCTGGTGGAGCCCATTTCCATCGACGAGGCCTTTCTGGACCTCAGCGGCACCAGTGGGCTTCACGGCGCGCCGCCCGCCGTCAGTCTGGTGCGCCTGGTTCGCCGCATCGAAGACGAGTTGGGCCTCACCGCCTCCGTCGGGCTCAGCTACAACAAGTTCCTGGCAAAGATCGCCTCCGACCTGGACAAGCCGCGCGGTTTCGCCGTCATCGGCGAAGGCGAGGCGCTGGACTTCCTTGCCGACAAACCCGTTGCCATCATCTGGGGGGTCGGCAAGGCGCTGCAGTCCCGGCTGGCCGGCGACGGCATCCTGAGGATCAAGGACCTGCGCCGCTACGACGAGGAGGAGTTGGTGCTGCGCTATGGCGCCATCGGCCGGCGGCTCTCGGCCTTTGCCATGGGGCATGACGAGCGCAGCGTCAATCCGGACGCGCCGCCGAAAAGCATTTCCGCAGAGACCACCTTCGAGGCCGACATCGGCGCGCTGGAGCCTCTCCTGGCGAAAGTCTGGCCCTTGTGCGAGACAGTTTCCCGGCGCCTGAAACGCTCGGCGCTGGCAGGAGGAAGCGTCACCCTGAAGCTCAAGACACGCGACTTTCGCACGCTCACCCGCACCCAACGCCTGAGCGCACCCACGCAGTTGGCCGAGGTGATCTACCAGACCGGCCGTCACCTCCTCGAGCCAGAGCTCGACGGGCGACAGTTTCGCCTGATCGGCATTGGAGTTGGCGAGCTCGCGCCCGGCGATGAGGCCGATCCGCCGGACCTCCTCGATCCTGAACGGGACCGGCGTGCCCGGGTCGAGGCAACGATCGACAGTGTGCGCGACAAGCTGGGAGACCAGGCCATCCGCAGGGGGAGAGGCTGGGAGACGGGCGCAAAGCCCGGCCGCCGGCGGTAGCGCACCGGCTCGACCGCCGACTCGATCCTATTCGCACTCGGGCGCGGGAAGCGCTTCGATCTCCTGCGGCGCGCCGGCCAGGACAAAATCGCCGTAATCCAGCTTCAATTCGCTGACCACGCCGTTTGGAAAGACCCTGAGGCGCTGCTCGTGCGTTGGCTCGGAGGCCTGTTCCTGCGGGTCGAAGAACGCGAATAGCGCGACCCACGAGCGCTTGCCTTCGAGCAGACCGCTTTCGCCGAGGTCCTCCGACAAATCCTCACCCGGAGAATAGCTGCCTGCGCTGATGCTGCTGATCTGAAACAGGCCGTTGTCGCCCGAGCCGTCGAAGACCGTGTGCCAGAGCACACCTTCGCCCTCTTCGAAACGATTCAGCACATCGAGGGTGTGCGCGGTTGGGAAGAGCGTGCCGGCGGGCAGTTCGACGCTGCGCTCCTCCGGCAGGGAGAAGCTGGCGCTGCCCTTCTCGCCGGCTCCTTCCAGGCTGGCGCGTCCGCGGACCTTTTCGGTCTGCTCGCCGTTGCTGAAACGGCGAATGAAGAAGCGGTACGACAAGCCGTCCTTGGCTTCCCATGACGTCAGGCTCCAGCCGAAGCTGAGGCTCCGGCCGTTGCTGTACGACAGATCGACGCGGGCCTTGTGCGACAGAGCCCAGCCGTCACAGACGTCGGACCATTCGTATTCCATGGTCCCGCCACCGGCGACGACATTGCTGTTGGCGCGTGTCGCGCTCATCTCCAGCTCATAGACCGCGCGGTGCGGGGCCAGGCCAACGGCTGCCCCTGCCGCCTGCGCGGGCAGCAGCGCCGCCGAAAGCGTGAGCGCCGCCAAAATCGGGCGAAATCTCCTGCGCCCCATCGATCCGAGTCTTTGCATCAGCATCATTGCCTCTTATTTCCTCACCGCGTCGGCCCGAAGCGGGGGTCAACGTGCCCAGAGCCTATCACCCGGCCGCGGCTTACAAAAAGCGACAACTTGTCCTTCGCCGCACTTAATCTGAAAGGTATCCTTCCGCGCATGAAATTTCCGAGAACGATCCAGTTGGACATATCCGACCTGCAGGTCTTCCCGCTCGCAGCGGAGCCTGGCGAGTGGGCCGTGCCGGGGACCTTCGCCTTCGCCGACAGCGACCCGGAGCAGATGGACGGCAAGACGCAACAAGCCTTTCTCCACGGCTGGCTTGGCACGCAGAGTTTCGGGCGCTCGTCGCTGGTGGAGGTCGCGGAAATCGACGAGCGCGACTTCGAGCAAATCGTGCAGCGCCTGGCCGAACATTTCGTCGCGCAGTACGGCGCGCCCGATGTCGAGGCGGCCACACCGGCCGCGCGGCAGGAGGCGGAATACGCCAGTGATCTTGCCGCGCACCCGGTGCACACCCTGCTCTCCGTCGAGCGCGAATTCACCGATGAAGGTATTGCCGAGCGGTTCCGCAGGATCGAACCCTCGCGTGCGGAGTCGCATGCGAAAATCTGGGATTTGCTGCCCGATGATGTGGACGACGGCGCCTAACCCCGAGCACCTCCGGGATCGAGAGCCAGATCCGGCGCATCACTTCTGCGGCATGCCCGAGGGCTGCTGCTGCGTAATCGCGTGAATGCCACCGCCTCCGGCGAAGATGTCCAGGGCATTGACCTGCACGATCTTTCGCTTGGGGAAGCACTCTTCCATCACGTCGTAGGCAAGCTCGTCGGCCGGATCCTGGAAGACCGGCATCACAAGGCCCCCGTTGCACAGATAGAAGCTCACATAGGAAAGCGGCATAAGCTGGCCGTCCGGTCCTTTTTTGGGCTTCGGCGCCGGCAACTCGATCACCTCGAGGGCGCGCCCCTTGGCATCGGTTGCCGCCTTCAGGCGCTCGACGAGACCTCGCGTGACCTCGTGGTTTTCCGTGTCTTTCTCGCTGGCCGTATGGACCAGCACGCGCGAAGGCGCGGCGAAGCAGACGAGATTGTCCAAATGGCCGCCAATGGCGTCGCCGTTCAGCGCCCCGGCCAGCCAGATCACCTTTTCGACGCCAAGGTAATCGCACAGCAGCTTTTCCATGGCGGGCTTGTCGATCTCCGGATTGCGCTTCGGGTCCAAGAGACAAGTCTCCGAAGCGAGCAGGGTGCCTTCTCCGTCGCTGCAGATTCCTCCGCCTTCCAGGACCGCCGGCGCCTTGTAGTGACGCGCGCCGATATAGGACAGCACACCCTCGGCAATACCGGCGTCGGCCTCGTAGGGGACGTGGCGCTCTCCCCACCCGTTGAAGTCCCAGTCGGTGCCGGCAAGGTCGCCCTTGCCATCCACCAGGAAGATCGGGCCCGTATCGCGCACCCAGGAGTCGTCATGGGCCATCGACAGGCAGCCGACCCCAGAGCCGCAATAAAGCGACACCTCCGCCAGGGTTTCCGGATTGGTGATCATGGTAACAGGCTCGAAGCTCGAGATGGCACGTGCCACCTCGGCAAAGCTGCGTCGCGCGTCCTCGATACCGTCGCCCCAAAGGGACTCGCGCACCGGCCAGGCCATCCAGGTCCGGCTGTGGATCACCCATTCCGCAGGCAAGTAGAAGCCGTCTTCGCGCGGCAGCGTCATACCAGCCTCCTCTCTGCGGCTCCCGGATCTGTCAATGACCGTGCAACCGCGCTTGATCACGCTGGCAAAGCCCGGCACATACTAAGGGAAGCTCACGCGATTGGGAAAGCCGATTGCCCGGCCGGCCTGGCCGCCCAAGCACCGTCAGCCCGCAAAAGCGCGGCCCGCGGCATCGAGTTTGCTTAGATTTTTCCGATCGGAGACCACGTTAGGCCCGTCCGCCGGAATTGAGCCCAGAAAGCCTGCATCCGCGAGCGGATCACGCTCACCGCCATAGCCACGCCGGGCGCGCAGCGGCATGCGTTCCTGGGTGGCCAACTGTCCCGGCAGGCCAAGCGGAGCCGCCGATTCGGCAAAGCCCATCATTATGTTGTCGCCGTGTGCGCTACCCGGGCCCGCGCCGCCAACGTCCCCGGCATCCGTTACACCGGAGCTGTAATCCAGAAGCGCCGCTACCTGCTGGTCGGTAAGCGGTTCGAGCGTCGGCCCCGTTTCTTCGAGATTCAGCGGTTCGCGGCAGATGTCGCCGTCGGTGATTCGGGAAAACTGGCAGTCCTGCTGCGTCAACAGGGAAAGGCCATGATCGGACATGGTCTTACCGCTGAGGACATAGCTGCCCACATCGAACGCGAATGTTGCTACGGAGATCGGCGTGGGCACCGCGCAGCCCGATAGAAAAAACACCGCCGCCAGAGCGGTTATCCAACGCATTTTCTTGCCCCCACAGGCCGGCCTTACAAGACCGTCCCCCGATTCTTGCGCATTTTCTCACTCAACCGCAAGGGAAATATACCGCGGGTTCGTTAAACCTTAATGAAGAAACCGGGAATTTGCCTGACGCGAGACCGCCAATATTTCAGGACCGCCGGGCTTCCTCATGCGCCGGCTCGGCCGAGGATTTGGCATCGCTTGCCTCTGCCGAGGACCGCTGCGCCGTCGACTTCTTGGGCGGCAGGGCAAGGCGCAGGTGAAGCTCTCTGAGGCGCTCCGGGCCAACCTCCGCGGGCGCCTGCATCATCAGGTCCTCGGCGCGCTGGTTGAACGGGAAGGCCACGACTTCCCGAATGTTCGGCTCGTCGGCCAGGAGCATGACGATGCGGTCGATGCCCGGAGCCGAGCCGCCGTGCGGCGGGGCGCCGAATTTCAACGCCTGGAACAGGCCGCCGAAGCGCTTCTCCACCTCGTCGGCCGCGTAGCCGGCGATCTCGAAGGCCTTGATCATCACATCGGGCCGGTGGTTCCGGATGGCCCCGGAGGAAAGTTCCACGCCGTTGCAGACGATGTCGTACTGAAATGCCTTGATCGACAGCGGGTCCTGCGTCTGCAGCGCTTCCATACCGCCCTGCGGCATGGAAAACGGATTGTGGGAGAACTCCACCTCGCCCGTTTCCTCATCCAGCTCGTACATCGGAAAATCAACGATCCAGCAAAACCGGAACGCATGCGTCTCGATGAGGTCGAGCTCCCGGCCGAGGCGCGTGCGAACCTTTCCGGCGAAGTCCGCCGCGGCCTTGAGATGGTCGCACGCAAAGAACACGGCATCGCCGTCGCGCAGCTCGGAGTCCTGCTTGATGCGGGCCACGCGGTCAGCATCGAGGTTCTTCGCGATCGGGCCTTTGGCCCCGCCGTCCGAGCCGAAAATGATGTAACCGAGGCCCGCCGCGCCTTCCGCGCGCGCCCAATCGTTCAGCTTGTCGAAAAAGCTGCGGGGGCGATCGCCCGCACCCGGCGCCGGAATGGCGCGCACGACCGAACCGCCTTCGATGGCCTTGGCGAAAATGCCAAAGCCGCCGCCGCGAAAGGCTTCGGTCACATCGCTGATGCGGATTGGATTGCGCAGATCGGGCTTGTCGGAGCCGAAGCGCAGCATCGCGTCTTCGTAGGCGATCCGCTCGAATGGCGGCGCGCTCACCTCGCGGCCCTCGCCGAATTCCTCGAATACGCCCGCCAGCACCGGTTCGATCGCCGCGAAGACATCGTCCTGCGTGGCAAAGCTCATCTCGAAGTCGAGCTGATAGAATTCGCCCGGCGAACGGTCAGCGCGGCTGTCCTCGTCGCGAAAACAGGGCGCGATCTGAAAATACCGGTCGAAGCCCGCGATCATCAGCAGCTGCTTGAACATCTGCGGGGCCTGCGGCAAGGCATAGAACTTGCCGGGATGAATCCGGCTCGGCACCAGATAGTCGCGCGCGCCTTCGGGGCTGGAGGCCGTCAGTATCGGGGTCTGAAACTCGGTAAAGCCCTGCTCGATCATGCGCCGTCGGATGGAGGCGATCACCTGCGAACGCAGCAAGATATTTGCGTGCACCTTCTCGCGCCTGAGATCGAGATAGCGGTAGCGCAGGCGCAGCTCCTCGCCCGTATCCTCGTCGGAGTTCACCTGCAGGGGCAGCATCTGCGCGTTTGAGAGTACATCCAGCTCTTCGATGCGCAGTTCCACGCGGCCGGTGGGAATGTTGGGGTTCACGGTTTCCGAAGTGCGTTCCACAACCATGCCCGTCAGCGTCACCACGCTTTCGTTGCGGATCGCCTCCACGTCCTTGAACAGCGGGCTGGAGACGTCGACCACGCATTGCGTGAGGCCATAGTCGTCGCGCAGGTCTATGAACAGGAGCTGGCCGTGGTCGCGCTTGCGATGCACCCAGCCGGACAGGCGCACGCGCACGCCGGCGTCCTCGAGCCGGAGGTCTCCGCAGGTGTGGGTGCGATAAGGATGCATGCTTCGCCGGTCCCGGGTTTCGGGTGAAAAACTGTCTCGCCTCGGTGCCGCGCAAGAGGCATCGAATGAACCTCGATGTCAAGGCCCTGCCCGCCCCTGCCAAGACGCCCGGCTACAGGCGCGGCGCAGCCCTCGCCATCTATCGTCACGGCCGGCGCTTTGGTGTATACCGCTGGCCATGACCCTGATCTCCGACACCGCCGCCCTCGAAGCTTTTTGCCAGCGCCAGCGCAAGGCCGATTTCATCGCCGTCGATACCGAGTTCCTCAGGGACAACACCTATTGGCCGCAGCTTTGCCTTGTGCAGGTCGGCGGGCCGGACGAGGTCGCGGCGATCGATACCCTGGCGGGTATCGACTTGCAGCCCCTGGTCGATCTGCTGAACGACGAAAGCGTTCTGAAGGTCTTCCATGCGGGCCGGCAGGACCTGGAAATCTTCTTTCACCTGACCGGCCGTCTGCCGCATCCGATTTTCGATACCCAGGTAGCGGCGATGGTCTGCGGCTTCGGCGACCAGGTGGGCTACGACACCCTGGCGCGAAAGCTGGTGGGCGCGCGCATCGACAAGGCCTCGCGCTTCGCCGACTGGTCCAAGCGCCCGCTCACCGAGAGGCAACTGGAATACGCACTGGCGGACGTCATCCATCTGCGGCCCATCTACGAGAAACTCTCCCGAAAGCTGGAGAAATCCGGACGCGCCGGCTGGCTGGCGGAAGAGATGGCGGTGTTGACCCACCCGGACACCTACAAGCTTACGCCGGAATTGGCCTGGCGCCGTTTGAAGACGAAATCGTCGAACCGCCGCTACCTCGCGGTGCTGCGCGCGCTGGCCGCGTGGCGCGAGACCGAGGCACAGCGCCGTGACATCCCGCGCAACCGCGTGCTGCGCGACGAGCAGTTGCAGGACATTGCCGCGCACCGCCCGACCAGTGTGAAGGAGCTGGCGCGCACCCGCGGGCTGGGCCGCGACTTTGCCGGCGGCAGGACCGGCGCCTCGCTGCTCGCCGCCATCGAAGCCGCCATGGCCCTGCCGGAATCGGAACTGCCCGAGCCGCGACAGCGCGAGGAGACGCCGCTGGGGCTCGGTCCTCTGGTGGAGTTGCTGAAGGTGCTGCTCAAGATGAAAAGCGAGGAGCACGATGTCGCGCACCGGCTGATAGCTTCGAGCGCCGACCTGGAAGCCATCGCCGCGGACGACAATGCGGACGTGCCGGCACTGAGCGGCTGGCGCCGAGAAATCTTCGGCGAGGATGCACTGGCCCTCAAACACGGCAAGCTGGCGATGACCGCCCAGGGCACCCGGGTCGAACTCGTGCCGCTGACGGCCTCCCAGAGTTTCACCGCAACGGGCTGAGCGCCCGGGGCTGCCTAGAGGATTTCCTGCCTCTCGAAGCCCATTGCCTTGACCAAGCGGTTCAACCGCCGCTCGACCACGTCGCCGGAGGGCATTGAGCCGTCCTGCGGAACGGTCAGTGAAAGCTTGCCATCGGAAAGGGTCAGGCTGGAGCTCTGAAGAATCTGCTCCGTGCCGCCGGACAGCGAATAGGCCAGGCGAAGCGCCGCGCCGAGGATCTCCGCGCGTTCCTGCTCCGCGGCCGGCAAAAGCTGGCGGGCGCGCGTTGCATCGACCATGTCGCGGCTGCCGCCGTAGCGCATGAAGACCGTATAGGCCATGAACGCGCGCTCGGCATGGTTCACGGCGAGCAGCGGCAACCGCAGCAGCCTGAAGAGCGCCTGGTCGGCCCTGTAGTCGGGATGGTCGCGCCAGGCCACGTCGGAGAGATGGCACGCCGCCAGACGCAGCCGCCGCCCCGCGGCATCGTCATCCGGGAAGATGGGGTCGGTCCACAGCATCAGGCCGTGCCCGAGGTCGCCAAAACGGCCATCGCTCTCCGCCATGTCGGAGGCAGCGACAAGCAAGGGATCGCGCTCCTGCTCCGTCTCGGGCAGCAGATCGTAGAGGTGGCCTTCACGCAGGCCGAAGGCCGAGAAGACGACCCGGTCAACCGGTGCGCGTTTCAGCAGACGATTCATCAGCAGCGCTGCGGTCGGCAGGGTTTCGAGCCTTCGGCGCGAGACCTTGGGAATGCGGGCCAGCGAGCGCGGGCCCAAGCGCGAGATCAGCCGGGCCATGTCCTGGGCATCCCTCCGGCTGAGACCGAAACCGTGGATCACATGCAGCGGATAGTCGCGCTGCTCCATTTCGATGCGGGCCAGCGAGCGCCATGCGCCGCCGACCGGAAAGAAGGTCTTGCCCTTGAGGTCCGCAAGCCAGGGAACCTTTTCGAATTCCGCGTCGATGGCGGACTTGAGAGCCTGCTCGTCGCCCGCCAGGTGCATCAGGCGCAACGGACCCAACCCCAGCGTGGCCGTGCGGCCGACCCTGCCCTTGTCGAGTTCCACAATTTCGAGGCTGCCGCCGCCAAGGTCGCCCATCAGGCCGTCCGCCCCCGGCGTGCCGCAGACCACTCCAAGCGCGGCCAGGCGGGCCTCGTCCTCGCCAGTCAGGACAGTCACCGCTCGTCCGGTCTTCTCCTCGACGCGTTCGACGAAATCCTTGCCGTTGCTCGCTTCGCGGACCGCGGCGGTCGCCAGCAGGTCGATCCGTCCCACGCCCATCGCGTCCGCCAGACGGCTGAAGCGGTAAAGATTGGTCAGCGCGAGTACCACGCCTTCGGGGTCGAGTTGTCCGCTTTCCCGCAATCCCTTGCCGAGACCGCAGAGTACCCGCTCGTTGAAAACCGGTAACGGCGCGCGGCGCAGCCCGTCGAACACGACAAGGCGGATCGAGTTGGAGCCGATGTCGACGACTCCCACGCGGCCTTCGATCTTGCGCTTCTGACTCAGGCGAATCATCGTCGCCGTCGACGCCTGTCCGCCTTCCGCTTCCGCAGTGCTCACTTGGCCGTCGCCCATTCGAGTCCGCTCAATCCTCGTGCAACAGCAAGCGCGGCGCCTTGCGATCCTTTTTCAGGGCCTTGCCCCGGCCCGACAGGCTCGGGTTGGTCATGAAATAGGTGTGGCAGCTGAAGTCGTCGTCTTCCGCCTCCACCCGCTTGTAGCTGCCGTCGGACTGCATGATCCAGGATTGCGCCTCGTCCTTCAGGTTGGCGATCATGATCTGATCGAGAACCTGCTGATGAACGGTCGGATTTTCGATCGGCACCAGGGTTTCCACCCGGCGGTCCAAATTCCTCGGCATCCAGTCGGCCGAGGAAATGAACACCCTGGCCTTCGGGCTCGGCAGGTCGTGACCGGCGCCAAAGCAAACGATCCGGCTGTGCTCGAGGAAGCGGCCGACGATGGACTTCACCCGAATGTTCTCGGATAACCCCTTCACCCCCGGGCGCAGACAGCAGATGCCGCGGATGATCAGTTCGATCTCCACGCCTGCCTCGGACGCTTCGTAGAGACTGTCGATCACCTCGGTGTCAACCAGCGAGTTCAGCTTGGCCCAGATCGCCGCAGGTTTGCCGTCCTTCGCATATCCGATTTCCTCGTCGATCAAGCGCAACAGCGTGCTGCGCAGGTCCACGGGAGCGATGGATACTTTCTGCAGGGCGCTCGGCTTGGCGTAGCCGGTCATGAAATTGAATATCCGCGCCGCGTCGTGGCACAGCACCGGATCGCAGGTGAAGAACGACAGGTCCGTGTAGATCTTCGCCGTGATCGGGTGATAGTTCCCGGTGCCGTAATGCACGTAGGAGCGTAGGCCCCCGCCCTCGCGCCGAACGACCAGCGAGACCTTGGCGTGCGTCTTCAAATTGATAAAGCCGTAGATCACCTGCACGCCGGCGCGTTCCAGGTTGCGCGCCCAGCGGATATTGCGCTCCTCGTCGAAGCGGGCTTTCAGCTCGACCAGGGCAGTCACCGACTTGCCGGCCTCCGCCGCTTCGATGAGTGCGGTCACGATCGGCGAGTCTTCCGATGTCCGGTATAGGGTCTGTTTGATCGCGACCACCTGCGGGTCATTGGCCGCCTGGCGAACGAATTGCACGACGACGTCGAAGCTTTCATACGGGTGGTGGACGACAATGTCCTTGTGCCGGATCGCCGCGAAGCAGTCGCCGCCGAACTCGCGGATGCGCTCGGGAAAGCGCGGATTGTAGGGCTTGAACACAAGGTCGGGCCGGTCCGAGACGATGAGCTGCTTGGTATCGGCAAGACCGATTAGCCCCCGCAGATCGAACACGTCCTCCGGCGCGGCATTCAACTCCCTGGCCACGAAGACGCGCAAATCCTCGGGCATGTCCGCGTTCACCGCCAGGCGGATGACAGAGCCGCGGCGCCGGCGCTTCAATGCGGATTCGAACAGGCGCACGAGGTCCTCGGCCTCTTCCTCGATTTCGATGTCGCTGTCGCGGACCACCCGGCAATAGCCGAGGCCGCGCACATTCATCCCCGGGAACAGTCGGTCGAGGTGCAGGCGGACGGTCTCCTCCATCAGGATAAAGCGCAGTTCCTCCCCCGGCAGCCTGATGAAGCGGTCAAGCTGGGGCGGCATCAGGATCAGGCCGTCCATGGTCTCGTCGGCGTCCTGGCGATCAAGCTGCACCACCAGGAAGAGGCCGAGGTTCGGAATGAAGGGGAAAGGGTGCGCAGGGTCGACGGCGATGGGCGTCAACACCGGGAAAATCTCGTCGAGGAAGTAGTTCTCCAGCCACTCTTCCTCGTCCTTGGAGAGGTCCTCCGGCTGCGCGACCGTCACGCCGGCGTCTTTCATCTCGCCGCGAAGCTTGGTCCAGCAGTCCTGCTGCCGGCTCGTGATCTCGGTGACGCGGCGGTTGATCGCGGAAAGCTGCTGCGCGGGCGTCCGTCCGTCATGGCTGGGCGTGGTCACGCCGGCGCGCACCTGTCCCTTCAGGCCGGCCACGCGCACCATGTAGAACTCGTCCATGTTGCTGGCTGAAATCGAGAGAAACCGCAACCGCTCGAGGAGCGGATGATTGTGGTTGGTCGCCTCCTCCAGAACTCGCTCGTTGAAGGCCAGCCAGGAAAGCTCGCGATTGAGCAGCCGCTCGGCCACCTCATCGCCCTGCTGCGCGTCCTCAGCAGGCGGCTGATCGACCTCGGGCTCAACCCTGTCGTGCTGTTCCGCCGCGCGCTCCTGCGTGCTTTCCACATCGCTCTCCTTCGGGTCTGGGGCTGAGGAGGCCCATGAGCCGCATAACTGCAGCAACTCAATATACAGTCGTAACTAGCACAATTGCGCCCGGAGAATTATGACATCCTGGCGCGACCTCGCCCACTGTCACGGCGCCACCTTTTACAAACAGGCCGCCCATGAAGACGCTCACCCTGCTTCGCCACGCAAAATCCGACTGGACCGATGCGGGACTTACGGACTTCGACCGCCCGCTCGCCCAGCGAGGGCTGAAGGCGGCCCCGCTAATGGGCCGCCACCTGCGCGCCAAGAAACTCAGTCCCGATCTCGTCCTTTGTTCGGCAGCGGCACGCGCCAAACAGACCTGGGAACTCGTCGCGCCGGAACTGCAGGACCCTCCAGAGCCGCGGTACCTGAAGAGCCTTTATCTGGCCTCGCCAAGCCGCATGCTGGCAGCGGTGACACGCGCACCCTCCGAGGTCGAGCATCTCATGCTGATCGCCCACAACCCCGGCATGGAGAATCTGGCGCAACGCCTGATCGGCGGAGGCAAGAAATCGGCCCTGAAGCAACTGCAGGCGAAATTCCCGACCGCGGCCATTGCCGTCATCCGGTTCGAAGCTGACGCTTGGGATGAAATCAAGGACGGTTCCGGCGAATTGACCCACTTTACCCGGCCAAAGGACCTCGTCTAGGCGGGCCATTGCCCTGCCTGGTTTTCTAGGCTTTCGTCCAGAAGCGCCTGGCCTTCTTGAAGCGGCTCCAGGAATTCGGGAACAGCGCCAGGTCCTGCTCGATCTGCGCGGCCTGCCAGCCCAGCACGATGCCAAGCCCGTTGGCTGCCTCTATGCGGCTTTCCGGCGCATGTTTGGTCAGTCGGTTGTGCAGCTGATCGAGCAGCCTTTGCCCCGTTACGGCATCGTTCAGGCTGCCCAGTGTGTCCTGGACGCCGGCAAGCCGTTTCAGATAACGCTGCAACCCTTTGCCTTCGAACAGTTCTCCAAAAAAATCAGATGCATATCTGACTTTCTTTGCTTGAATCCTCAGCTTATGGAGCTTTGCCTCGCTAAGCTTGTCGTGCTTGTTGCCAAGCTTGCGCAGCTTCCGGTCCCTTTCGTTCAGTACGCGTCTTGCGAAGACGTCGACTGGAACATTGGCCGGCTCGCCCCCGACGAATTCACGCGCACCTTCGCTGTCCGACATGAAATCCCCGGTGCCCAGCCAAAGCTCGAGACGCAGCAACAGGTCCGTGTAGCGGGGATGGCCGATGGCCGCCCTCGCCTGCTCGTATGCCTGGTCGCGCATTGCCGTGGCCTCGCTGTGAAGCTGGCGCAGGCTGTCCTCGCCCGGCAGGCGGCGCATCAAGGGCGCCAGCGTCTCGTCGATGAACACATCCCAGTCGCGCGCCGGACCGAGCTGCTGCTGCATCCAGCGTAATTCCCCGCGCATCAATTCGAAGAGATCGGATTGAAGAACCGGCTTGAACGCAGACGCCAGCGCGCGCAGTCGCCGTATGGCCACGCGCATCTGGTGCACGCCGCCCGGATCGCGGCCGTCCATCACGACGGTCTCGTTGGCGCGCATGTGCTCGACCCCGGCGCGCAGCATCCTGCCGAAGGCGGCTTGCAGCGGCATGCCGCGCTCGAGCGAAGGCCGGGCTGCTTTCACCGGCTGGTCGGGCGTGCACTGATAGAGGCTATAGCCGCGTGCCGCCTTGGAGCGGCGCTCCAGGCGGAACGGCACTTTGTCGAGCAGCATCAGGGCGAGTTCGAAAAGCCGCTCCGGCCGGCCCTTCAGCAGTTCCAGCTCCGCCTCGCAGAGCGGCTCCTCGCGGTCGGACGCGACGATCCGGCCCGTATCGATCGCCAGCTCGATCTCGCTGTCGGAGAGCTTCAGCGGCAGCGAGCGCCGGTCGAACTCCGTGGTGAAAACCGGCTCCAGGTCGTCCGGCACGTTGTTCCGGCTGAAGAAGTCCTTCAGGCTGTCGTCGCTGATCAGCGCGAGGTTGGGTGTCTCCTCGTCGATCTCGCTCTCGAACTCCATCAGGTCCTGCAGGCCGCCATTGCCGCGCGGCCTCCCGTTCGCGCCGAGAGCGTCCAGCGGGGCCTTCAGCGTCTGCAGGCGCCGGGCGCCGTCGTA
>JAWVYK010000026.1:0-17449 GCA_033722755.1 Rhodovibrionaceae bacterium
AAGCTGCAGCTGCCCGCGAGGCTGCCCGCAAGGCGCGTTAACTCACCCGCCGCAAGGGAGCGTTGGACGTGGCGTCGCTGCCCGGCAAGCTGGCCGACTGCCAGGAACGCGACCCGGCCAAGGCCGAGCTGTTCATCGTCGAGGGTGATTCCGCCGGCGGCTCCGCCAAGCAGGGACGCGACCGCCGCTTCCAGGCGATCCTGCCGCTCAAGGGCAAGATCCTCAACGTGGAGCGGGCGCGCTTCGACAAGATGCTCTCCTCGGCCGAGATCGGCACGCTGATCACGGCGCTGGGCACCGGCATCGGCCGCGAAGAGTTCAACATCGACAAGCTGCGCTACCACCGCATCATCATCATGACGGACGCCGACGTGGACGGCTCGCACATCCGCACGCTGCTCTTGACCTTCTTCTTCAGGCAGATGCCGGAGATCATCGAGCGCGGCCATCTCTACATCGCCCAGCCGCCGCTGTTCCGCGCCAAGAAGGGGCAGTCGCTGACCTACCTGAAGGGCGAGCGCGAGCTGGAGACCTATCTGATCGAAGGCGGCACCAAGGACGCGATCCTGGAGCTGGCCGACGGCACCCAGATCGCCGGCGAGGACCTGATCGCCCGGGTGCGCCAGGCGAGCCACGCGCGCGAGCTGATGCGCCCGCTGATCCGCCGGGTGGGCAGCCACGACGTGGTCGAGCAGGCGGCCATCGCCGGGGCGCTCAATGCCGACCTCATCGACGAGCCCGAACGCGCGCGCGAGGCGGCCGCCTATATCGCGCGGCGGCTGGACGCGCTCGCCAAGGAGAAGGAGCGCGGCTGGACCGGCGAGCCGGCCGATGAAGGCGGGCTCGCCTTCTCGCGCACCCTGCGCAGCGTCACCGAGCGGCGCAGGATCGACGGCGCGCTTCTGCGCTCCAGTGAGGCGCGCCGCCTGGACGAGATGACGCCCGATCTGCAGCTTCTCTTCGCCAAACGCGCCTCGCTCGCCTCCAAGGAAAAAACCTACGACATCTGGGGGCCGGGGGCGCTGGCCGACGCGGTCATGGAGCTCGGCCGCAAGGGCGTGCAGATCGCCCGCTACAAGGGTCTGGGCGAGATGAACCCGGATCAGCTCTGGGAAACCACGCTGGACCCGGAGGCCCGGCGTCTGCTGCAGATGAAGGTGGCCCACGCCGACGAGGCGGAGGATATCTTCTCCACTCTCATGGGCGACGTGGTCGAGCCGCGGCGCGAGTTCATCCAGACCCACGCGCTCGAGGTCGCCAACCTGGACGTCTAGGGGCCGCGAAGGCGCCCCATCCTTGCAGACGGCCCTCCTCGGGATGAGGTTTCGGGAAAAACAGGCCCTGCCCTGAGGTGGCGGCAGCCGCCGCCGTCTTGTGAAGTCGTCGGCTTTCGCGCGCCTATTCGCCGTACTTCGCCAGCCAGTCGGCCATGACCCTCAATGAGTCTTGCGCCATCATCTGCTGCGCGGGCCGGTCGCGTTCGTCGATGTGCCGGGCGATCTCCTCGTTCAGCGGCACGCTGCCCCAGAAGCCGATCTCCGCAGCCTCGGGCACGGAGGCGGCGTAGAACACCCGCGCGATCCCGGCCCAGTGAATGGCCGCCGCGCACATGGCGCAGGGCTCGCAGGAGGTGTAGAGCTCGCAGTCCGACAGGTCGTCGCGACCGAGCTGCGCCGATGCCTGTCGCAAGGCCTCCACCTCCGCGTGGGCGGTCGGGTCGGGGCGCGTCGTGCAGACGTTGACGCCCTCGCCGACGATCTCGCCGTCCTTGACCACGACCGAACCGAAGGGCCCGTCGCGCCCGTCCGCCGAGGCCGCGAGCTCGATCGCCCGGCGCATGAAGTCCTGGCTGTCCATCTCAGCACTCCCGGGTTTGCTGGAACGCCGTCCGTTACCGCTTTTCCATCGCCTTGCGCGACATGGCAAGCACAATGCTGCGCGGAAGGAAGGGAACCACGCCGCGCAAGGCAACGGCGAGGCCCGGATCGGTGATCGCGACGCGCCGGCCCCGGTCCATCGCCCGGTAGGCGGCGCGGGCGACGCTGGCCGGCGTGGCAGCCTTGTCGAACAGCTTCACCCCTTCCAGGTCGGCCCGCTCCACGAATTCGGTGGCCACCGGGCCGGGGCACACGGTCGTGACCGTGACGCCCGTGCCCTCCAGCTCCTTGGCCAGCGCCTCGCTGAGCGAGAGCACGTAGGCCTTGGTGGCGTAGTACGTCGCCTGCAGCGGTCCGGGCAGGAAGCCCGCGGTCGAGGCCATGTTCATGACGCGCCCGAAGCCGCGCTCGACCATGCCGGGAAGGTAGAGGTGGCTGAGCGCGGTCAGCGCCTGCACGTTCACCTCGATCATGGCGCGGTCGTCGGCCGCCGCGCGCTCGTGAAACAGGCCGTGACCGCCAAAGCCGGCGTTGTTCACCAGGTAATCGACCGTGAGATTTGCGTCCTGCGTGGCCGCATGGATGCGCGCCGGGGCCTGCGGATCGGAGAGGTCCTCGGCCAGCACGGTGACCTGACGGCCGTGCGCGGTTTCGACCTCGTCTTTCAACGCGTTCAGCCGCTCGGTCCGGCGCGCCACCAGCACCAGATTGCCCCGCCGCGCGTGCAGGCGGGCAAGCTCGCGGCCGATGCCGCTTGAGGCGCCGGTGATCAGCGCCGTCGGATTTTCCTGGCTCATGGTTTCTCGTCCGGCTTGGTCCGGCCCCCTTTATCGTTGCATCCCACCGGCAAAGTGGGGCACGAACCCGCGGGCCGGCGCAAGGCCGAAGGCATGCTTTTATCGCCTCGCCAATTCGTGAGTCTCGCAATCGTTGTGCTTTCGCTAGTGTGAGCGCCCCGACGTCCGCACGTCGACAGGGCCGAAGCAAAGGGGTCCCGCAGTGGTGTTCCGATCCAAGCCGATGGCGCTTGCCATCCTGGCCTTCAGCCAGGTCGCGGCCATGGCATTGTGGTTTTCCGCCTCGGCCGTGGTGCCGGCGCTGACGGCGGAGTTCGCGCTCGGCGGATTTCAGCAGTCGCTCTTCACCAGCGCCGTGCAGGCGGGCTTCGTGGCCGGCAGCATAGCCAGCGCCTTCCTCGGTCTGGCCGACCGGATGGATCCGCGGCGGCTGTTCACGCTTGCGGCCGTCACGGGCGCGGCGGCCAACGCGGGGCTGCTCGTGGTCGACCCCGGCGGGCCGCTGGCCATCGTGCTGCGCTTCATCACCGGCATGTGCATGGCCGGCGTCTACCCGGTCGGCATGAAAATGGCCGCGGGCTGGGCGCGCGGCGACATGGGGCTGATGGTCGGCCTGCTGGTTGGCGCGCTGACCCTGGGCTCGGCCGCGCCCCACTTGTTCAACGCCTTCGGCGGCATCGACTGGCGCTTTACGCTCGCCGCCTCTTCCCTTTCCGCGGCCGCGGCGGGGCTGGCCATCAACCTTGCCGCGTTGGGCCCGATGGTGGCCGCGGCGCCGCGCTTCCGCCCGGGATTCGTGCTCTGGGCCTGGAAGATCCGCCCCGTGCGCCTCGCCAACTTCGGCTACCTCGGCCACATGTGGGAGCTCTACGCCATGTGGGCCTGGATCGGCGTCTTCCTGCAGGCCAGCTTCGTGGCCAGCCTGCCGCCCGCCGCCGAGCCGGCGTTCTGGGCCAAGCTTGCGACCTTCGCCGTCATCGCCGCCGGGGCGGCAGGCTGTCTTGCCGGCGGGCTTTTCGCCGACCGGCTGGGGCGCACCACTCTGACCATGCTGGCCATGGGCGTCAGCGGCGGCTGCGCGCTCGTCGTCGGCTTCCTGTTCGGCGGCGATCCGGTGTTGCTGACCCTGCTCTGCATCGTCTGGGGCGTGGCCGTGGTGGCCGATTCGGCGCAGTTCTCCGCTTCCATCGCCGAGCTATCCAACCGCTTCCTGGTGGGCACCATGCTGACGACGCAGGTGGCCGCCGGCTTCACCCTGACGCTGGTGACCATCCATCTGATGCCGTTCGCCGTGGATTGGCTGGGCTGGCGCTACGCCTTCATGCCGCTGGCCATCGGTCCGTTCCTGGGCGTCGTGGCCATGGCGCGGCTGCGGGCCTCGCCGGCGGCCTACCGCCTGGCCGGCGGCCGGCGCTGAGGAAGCTGCGTCTCTCGCAACCCTGCGCTCCAGCGCATCGGCGTCATCCTCTCGCCCAACTCGGCTGTTGCATTCCTGTGTGAAACGCCGACCTGCTCTAGCCAGACCTACCAGGTTTATGGATATTTCCGGGAAACTCGGCTAAATGCTGCGGCCATGACGGGCAAACGGGACCGCCGGACAAAGACATCCTCATCACGCAAGGGCACGGCCGCCGGCGGCGGCAAGGGCCGCAGTGCGCCCGCAAGCCGGAAGAAGCGCCCGGCCGGCCGGCAGACCGGTCGCTCGGGGCAGGGCGGGCTCAGGCTCGGCCGCATGAAGCTCGGATGGCCAAAGTTCCGGCTGCCAAGGTTCGGCTGGCCAAAGCGCGGTTGGCCCAAATTGCGCTGGCCGGGCTGGCGCAAGGCGGCGTCCTGGTCACTGATCTCGGCCATCTGGCTGGCCGTGCTGGTGCTGGCGGTGGCCGGATATTTCGCCTACAGCCTGCCCGACGTGGGCAGACTCGCCGCGGAAACCCGGCGCCCCTCGATCGAATTCCTGGCCAACGACGGCAGCACGCTGGCGACCTATGGTCAGGTGTACGGAGAACCCGTACAGGCCCGCGAGCTTCCGCCCTACCTGCCGCAAGCGGTGCTCGTCACCGAGGACCGGCGTTTTTACGAGCATGTCGGCGTGGACCTTTGGGGCATCGCGCGCGCGGCCTGGGTGAACCTGCGCGCTGGCGGCGTGGTGCAGGGCGGCTCGACGATCACCCAGCAGTTGGCCAAGAACCTGTTCCTGACCAACGAGCGCACGCTGAAGCGCAAGATCCAGGAAGTGATGCTGGCCTTGTGGCTGGAGCAGCGGTTCAGCAAGGACCAGATCCTGACCCTGTATCTGAACCGCGTGTACCTGGGCGCCGGCACGTACGGCGTCGACGCCGCCGCGCGGCACTATTTCGACAAGCCGGCGCAAGCGGTCAGCCTCTACGAAGCGGCGCTCCTGGCCGGGCTCCTGAAGGCGCCCTCGCGCTACAATCCGGCGAACAATCCCGATCTGGCGGACACGCGTGCAGACGTGGTCCTCTCCGCCATGGTCGACGCCGGCTATATCGAGCGGGAAATGGCCCGCGAGGCCAGTCAGGACAAGGCCGTCCGGCCGGTGACCGCCGGGGCGGGCGGGCGCTACTTCACCGACTGGGCCATGCAGCGCGTCGAGGAATACATCGGCGTGCCCAATCAGGACCTCGTCGTGGAGACGACGCTGGACCCGAACCTGCAAGGCGTGGCGGAGGATACGCTCGTCCGTGAGCTGCAGGGCGCAGGCGCGGAGCTCAACGTCGGCCAGGGGGCGCTGGTCGCCATGACGCCCGAGGGCGCGGTGCTGGCCCTGGTGGGCGGCGCGGGCTATGGCGAGAGCCAGTTCAACCGTGCGACCCAGGCGCTCCGTCAGCCGGGGTCCGCCTTCAAGCTCTTCGTTTATCTGGCCGGCATCGAGCAGGGGCTCGAGCCCGACGACCGCTTTCTCGACGCACCGGTCACCCTCGGCGACTGGTCGCCCGGAAACTACGACGACCGCTACTATGGCGAGGTCACCTTGCGCGAAGCCTTCGCCCGCTCGCTCAATTCCGTGGCCGTGCGCGTTACCCAGGAGATCGGCTACGAACGCGTCATCTCGGCGGCGCGGCGCCTCGGCATTACAACCGACATGCAGCCCGACGCCTCCATCGCGCTCGGCACCTCGGAGGTCACGCTCGTCGAACTCACGGGCGCCTATGCGACCTTCGCCAACAACGGCATGGGCGTCCTGCCCCATGCGCTGAGGGAAATCCGCTCGCGCGACGGCGCCGTGCTCTGGCAGCGGCGCGGCGGCGGGCCGGGGCGCGTTGTCGCGCCGGACGCGCTGGGGCGGATGACCGACCTGATGCGGGCCAACGTGGCCTGGGGCACGGGCGAGGCCGCGAAACCCGGTCAGCGGCCGGCCGCCGGCAAGACGGGCACGAGTCAGGATTTCCGCGACGCCTGGTTCGTGGGTTTCACCGCGCAGCTCGTCACCGGTGTCTGGCTGGGCAACGATGACGGCACGCCCATGAAGGGGGTCACCGGCGGCAAACTGCCGGCGCGTGTCTGGCGCCGCTTCACCCAGCGTGCGCTGCAGGGCGTGCCGAGCCGGCCGCTGCCGGGCGCAGGCGTCGAGATCGCCGAGGATAGCCCGAACCTCGGCAAATTCATCGTCCGGGTGCTGGAGAACCTCGGCGGGGAGGACGATTCCTCCAAGGCGCCGAGTCCGGAGCCCACGCCCGCGCAGGATTCCGGCCACAAGGTCCGCGGCGTCGGCAACTAACCCGTGAGATGAAGCGCGCGGCGGATCACTCCGCCGGCAAAGGCGCGCGACGCACCAGGCCCGCATAGGCGGCAAGCGCCAGCAGCGCCATGGCGGCGATGGCGAGGCTCATCGGCAGGGCCGTCTCCGCCGTGGTGCGGCCCACGGCGACGCCGACGACGGCTGCCAGGATCATCTGCACGAACCCCAGGAGCGAGGAGGCCGTTCCGGCCATGCGCGAAAACGGGCCGATAGCCCCCGCCATGGCGTTCGGCAGCATGAAGCCCGTGCCCACCATGAAGACGAAGACCGGGGCCAGCACCGCGGCGAGGCTAAGCAGGCCGGCCGCCGCGCAGGCCACGCCCGTCAGGCTGCCTGCGAGCGCGAAGCCGATGCCGACCTGGACCATGCGCTCGATGCCGAGGCGCTCCGTCAGCCGCCCGGACGCAAGCGTCCCGGCCATGTAGCCGGCGACGATGGCGCCAAAGCTGAGCCCGTAGAGGTTGGGCGCGAGTTTCAGCGTGTCGATCAGCACGAAGGACGAGCCGGAGATAAAGGCGAAGATGCCGGCGTAAGCGCTTGCGAAGACGAGCAGGAAGCCCTTGTATCTGCGGCTGGCGAGCAGCGCGCGGTAATTGGCGGCCAGCCCTGCAGCGCCGGTGGCGCGGGAATCGCGCCAGACGTTGGTTTCCGGCAAAAGCGCGATGACGCCGGCCAGCCCGATGAGCGCGAAGGCGAAGAGCGCGAGGAAGCTGGAGCGCCAGCCGAACCAGATTTCCAGATACCCGCCCAAGATCGGCCCCAGCGCCGGGGCCAGCGCCATCGCCACGCCCATGTAGGAGAGAACCGTCGCGGCACGGGCCTGGCCAAAGACGTCGCGCACCACCGCGCGGCCCAACACCGGACCGACGCAAGCGCCCAGCGCCTGCACGAAGCGCGCGGCGATCAGCGCCTCGATCGAGCCGGCCAGCGCGCAGAGGAGAGAGGCCGCGAGATAGATGACGAGGCCCGCCAGCATTACCGGCTTGCGCCCGAACCGGTCGCTGAGCGGACCGTAGACGAGCTGGCCCACCGCGAAGCCGGCGAGAAAGACGGAGAGCGTGAGCTGAACCGAGGCCACGTCCGCATCGAAGACGGAGACCAGCGAGGGCAGGGACGGCAGGTAGAGGTCCGTCGAAATCGGCCCCAGAGCCACCAACTCGGTCAGCAGCGCGACGACGATCAGGCTGTCGGGTCTGGCCATGCGGCGGCTTGCCTCTGCGATGCGGAGGTGGATTGGACGACCGGAGCGGCATCCGCTTATAGCGCCCGCGCGCGCCGCAACGCCAGCCGGCCGTGCGCCGCTCGGCGCAGGGCCGGGCTACCCGTAGCTGTGCAGGCGCGCACCGTTCACACGCAGCCAGGACCGGGCATCCTCGCTCGCGTCGGTGAGCTGGCACACCAGCGACCAGAACGCCGGCGAGTGGTCCAGATGCACCAGATGGGCCACCTCGTGGGCGACGACGTAGTCCAGGACGTCCTCGGGCGCCATGACCAGCCGCCACGAGAAGTTCAGGTCGCCCGACGACGAGCAGCTGCCCCAGCGGCTGCGGGTGTCGCGCAGGGTGATGCGGCCGGGCTTTTTCGGAAGCCCGCGCGCCTTGTCGTGTGCGCGGCGCACGATTTCGGACCGGGCGCGGGCCTTGAGGAAGTCGCCGACGCGCCGCGGCAGGTGCTCGGCCGTCCCCGTCACCCAGAGAATGCCGAACTCGCTCCAGACCGGATGCTTGCCGCGGCCGGGCAGGTGCTTGATCCGGTGCTCGCGGCCCAGGATCGGCACCTGCGATCCGTCGGCAAAGGCCACGCGTTGAGGCAGGCGCGCGCGCTGCATGCTAATCCAGCCGGCGTGCCGGTCCAGGAACCGGCGGGCCTCGCCGAGCGAGGCGCCCGGCGGCAGCGTCAGGCGCACGCGGCCATCGGCCGGATCGACGCGCAAGATCATCCGGCGGGCCTGCGCGCGCACGGTGACGTCGAGCTCGATCGGCTCGCCGTCGATTTCGATCTCGATGCTCCGCACGGCGCCAGGCGCGAGGAGGGCCGGTTTCATCGGCTTCCTATAACCGTGGCCCCGGAGTCGCGGCAAGACGCAGACGCCGGATGCGGTCTAGCGCTCTGTCTTTCGCTTTCCGGCGAGGGCCGCTTCGCGCTCCAGCAACTCCGCCTTGCGCGGCCGGCCCCAGCGATAGCCGCCCAGCCCGCCGTCGCTGCGCAGGGCCCGGTGACAGGGCACCAGCAGCGCGACGGGATTGCCGGCACAGGCCTGGCCCACGGCCCGCTGGCCCTTGGGCAGGCCCAGGCGGGCGGCGATCTCGGCATAGCTGCGGGTTTCGCCGACGGGAATGGCCGCCAGCTCCTGCCAGACGCGGCGCTGGAACGCGGTGGCGCGCACGTCGAGCGGCAGGTCCGGATGCGGCGCGGCGCCCTCCAGATAGTCGAGCAACTCCTCGACCGCCGGTGCGATGGCCGCACCGTCATCGACGATCGCGCGGGCGCGCGGGAACTCTGCCTTCAGATCCGCGGCCAATTGGTCGTCCGATTCGCCCAGGGCGACGAAGCAGACACCGCGCGGCGTGGCGGCCACCAGCAGGCGGCCCAGCGGACTGTCGGCAAGGGCGTAGGTGATCTCCGCTCCCTCGCCGCCCTTGGCGTAGGAGGCGGGCGTCATGCCGAGTTCGTACGGGGCGCGCTCGTAGACCCGGCTGCTGGAGCCGAAGCCGGCACCGTAGGTGGCCTCGGCGACGCCGTTGCCGCTGCGCAGTTCGCTGCGCAGGCGGCCCTGCCGCCGGGCTTCGGCGTAACCGCGGGGCGACAGCCCGGTCACCTTCTTGAAGACCCGCTGCAGATGCCACGGGCTGACGCTCAGCGCGTCGGCCAGGCGCTCCAGCGTCGCCGGCTTTTCATCCTCCGCATCCAGCAAGGCGCAGGCGCGGCGCACGAGGCCCACCTGCGCGGGCGTCGCGCGGGTCTTGGACGCTTTGCCGGGCGCGTCGGCGCCCCGCGGCGGCAATTCGGCCGGAGCCATGGGCGTGGCCTCTGACATGATGGAACCTCGTCGCAAGAGTCTAACACTGCCAGGGCTATTTCACCCGTCCCGGGCGCGCCGCGCTATCCGCTTCTTGCGGGGTTTCGTCCGCCGGCGCGAAGATGCTTTGGAGACCATTGCAGGGGGCGTCCGCTTTCACGAATTCGTGCGCTATGACGAGAAAGCAGGCTCTGCTAAGGTCCGTCATATAACCTTAACAATTCCGCAAAGAAGGGGTCGAAAAAGGCAGGATAGGGTCACGTCTTCTTCGATCCCAAAACCCGAACAGACAGGGGGAAATCGGCCGATGCGAGTATTCACGAAATTCGCCGCCGCCGCGGCGACGGCAACTCTGCTTTCCAGCGGCTCTGCGCTGGCGCAGACGGAAATTCAGTGGTGGCACGCCATGGGCGGTGCGCTGGGCGAGAAAGTCAACGAAATCGCCGCGGGCTTCAACGCCACGCAGGACGACTACACCGTCATCCCCGTGTACAAAGGCAACTACACGGAGACCATGACCTCGGCCATCGCCGCCTTCCGCGCGGACGAACAGCCGCACATCGTGCAGGTCTTCGAGGTCGGCACGGCCACCATGATGGCCGCCGAAGGGGCCGTCTACCCCGTGCACCAGATCATGACCGACCACGACATCGCCTTCGACATCGGGGCCTACCTGCCGGCGGTCGTCTCCTATTACACCACCACGGAAGGCGACCTGCTGTCGCTGCCGTTCAATTCCTCCACGCCCGTCCTTTGGTACAACAAGGACGCCTTCAAGCTGGCCGGCATCGACGCCCCGCCGAAGACCTGGGAGGAGATGGGCCAGGCCTCGAAAAAGCTGCAGGCAGCCGGGCTTGCCTGCGGTTTCTCCCTGGGCTGGCAGTCCTGGGTGCTGGTGGAGAACATGAGCGCCTGGCACAACGCGCCCATCGGCACGATGGAAAACGGCTTCGCCGGACTGGGCACCGAGTTCAAGTTCCAAGAGAACGGCGTGGTCCCGCGCCTCGTCGCGCAGCTTGGCGAATGGCAGAAGGACAAGATCTTCGACTACGGCGGACGCCGCGGCGAGAGCCTGCCCAAGTTCACCAACGGCGAATGCGGCATGTGGATCAACTCCTCCGCCTACTACGCCTCGATCAAGGAGCAGGCGAGCTTCGAGTTCGGCCAGGCGCTTCTGCCGCATTTTGCCGACGACAAGGATGCGCCGCAGAACTCCATCATCGGCGGCGCCACGCTGTGGGTGCTGCGCGGCCATGACGGCGACGACTACAAGGGCGTGGCGCAGTTCTTCAAGTACATGTCCCTGCCGGAGGTGCAGGCCGACTGGCACCAGTCCACCGGCTACGTGCCGATCACCACGGCGGCCTGGGAGCTGTCCAAGGAGCAGGGCTTCTACAAGGAGAACCCGGGCACCGACACGGCCATCAAGCAGCTCTCGCTGAACGCGCCGACGCCGAACTCCAAGGGGCTGCGCTTCGGCAACTTCGTGCAGATTCGCGACATCATCAACGAGGAGCTGGAAGCCGTCTGGTCGGGCGACAAGTCGGCCCAGGAGGCGCTGAACGACGCGGCCGAGCGCGGCAATGCGCTGCTGCGCAAGTTCGAGGACGCGAACAGCTGATCGCCTCCGGGCGATAAAGCCGCTAGAAATGGGGCGAAGCCGGCAGGGCCGGTTTCGCCCCGCGGCTTTGCCTAGCGATCCCTACCGGTCTCCGCCGACGGTATCCGATGCTCAAGCGCGTACATTTCAAGCGGCCATTCCTGCCCTATCTGCTGGTCACCCCGCAGATCGCCATTACGCTGATCTTCTTCATCTGGCCGGCGGCGCAGGCGCTTTACCAGTCGATGCTGGTCCAGGACGCCTTTGGCCTGTCCACCGAATTCGTCTGGTTCCAGAACTTCGCGGAACTGTTCAGCGATCCGCAATACCTGCGCTCGGTCAAGGTCACGGCGATCTTCACGGTCTCCGTCACCGCCATCGGCATTTCCGCGGCGCTGGTGCTGGCCGTCATGGCGGACCGCGTGATCCGCGGCGCCATCGGCTACAAGACGCTCCTGGTCTGGCCCTACGCGGTGGCCCCGGCCATCGCCGGCGTCCTGTGGCTTTTCCTGTTCAACCCCACCATCGGGATCATCGCCTGGCTGCTGGACCACGGCGGCATGGACTGGAACCACTATCTTTCCGGCACCCACGCCATGATCCTGGTCGTCATCGCCGCCGCCTGGAACCAGGTCAGCTACAATTTCATTTTCTTCCTGGCGGGGCTGCAGGCCATCCCGAAGTCGCTGATCGAGGCGGCGGCCATCGACGGCGCCGGCCCGTCCAAACGCTTCTGGAGCATCGTCTTCCCGCTGCTCTCGCCGACCACCTTCTTCCTGTTGGTCGTCAACGTCGTCTTCGCCTTCTTCTTCACCTTCGGCATCATCCACGCGGTGACGCAGGGCGGACCGGCCGGGTCGACCGAGATACTCGTCTACAAGGTCTATCGCGACGGCTTCGTGGCGCTCGACCTCGGCGGTTCGGCGGCGCAGTCCGTCGTCCTCATGGCCATCGTCATCTCGCTTACGGTGATTCAGTTCCGCTACATCGAGCGGAGGGTCGAGTATGATTGAGAAACGCCGCAGCCTGACGCTCATCACCCACGGCGTGCTCCTGGCGGGCGTGGCGATCGTGGCCCTGCCGGTCTACCTGACCTTCGTGGCCTCGACGCATCCCAGCGAGAACCTGCTGAAGGCGCCCGTGCCGGTGCTGCCGGGCGGGCAGATGCTGGAGAACTATGCGACCGTCCTGTCCAGCGGCGTCGAGGCCTTCGGCGGCGAGCCGGTGGCCACCATGATGTTCAACTCGCTGGTCATGGCGCTGGGCATCGCCATCGGCAAGATCGCGATCTCCATCATCTCCGCCTACGCCATCGTCTATTTCCGCTTTCCCTTCCGGATGTTCTTCTTCTGGACGATCTTCATCACGCTGATGCTGCCGGTGGAGGTGCGTATCGTGCCGACCTTCGAGGTGGTGGCCGACCTCGGCATGCTGAACAGCTATGGCGGCCTGATCATTCCGCTGATCGCCTCGGCAACGGCGACCTTCCTGTTCCGGCAGTTCTTCCTGACGGTTCCCGACGAGCTTCTGGAAGCCGCGCGGGTGGACGGCGCCGGCCCGATGCGCTTCTTCTGGGATATCCTGCTGCCGCTGTCGCGCACCAACATGGCGGCGCTGTTCGTCATCCTCTTCATCTATGGCTGGAACCAGTACCTCTGGCCGCTGCTGGTCACCACCGAAGAGGGCATGTACACCATCGTCATGGGCATCCAGCGCATGGTCGCGACCGGCGAACAGGAACTGCAATGGCACCTCGTCACCGCCGTGGCGATGCTGGCCATGCTGCCGCCGGTCGTCGTGGTCATCACCATGCAGCGCTTCTTCGTGAAGGGCTTGACGGAGACCGAGAAATGAGCCGGCGCAAGGACACAACGAGGGGGCAATTGCCGTGAGCGCGCTAAGCTTCAAGGGGGTCAAGAAACGCTACGGCGACACGCAGGTGATCCACGGGATCGATTGCGAAGTCGCCGACGGCGAGCTGATCGTCGTGGTCGGGCCATCCGGCTGCGGCAAGTCGACGCTGTTGCGCATGGTGGCCGGGCTGGAGGAGATCACGGAGGGCGAGATCAAGATCGCCGACCGGCGCGTGAACGATCTGGAGCCAAAGGACCGGGACATCGCCATGGTGTTCCAGAACTACGCGCTCTACCCGCACATGAGCGTCTACGACAACATGGCCTATGGCCTGAAGATCGCCGGCAAGCGCAAGGCGGAAATCGCCCAGCGGGTCGACGAGGCCGCCGGCATCCTGGAGCTGGGCGATTTCCTGGAACGCAAGCCGCGACAGCTCTCGGGCGGCCAGCGCCAGCGCGTTGCCATGGGCCGCGCCATCGTGCGCGACCCTGCGGTATTCCTGTTCGACGAGCCGCTTTCCAACCTGGACGCCAAGCTGCGCGTGCAGATGCGCCTGGAGATCAAGCAGTTGCAGCGCCGCCTCGGCACGACGGCGCTCTACGTCACGCACGACCAGGTCGAGGCGATGACGCTGGCCGACAGGCTGATCGTGATGAACGCCGGCGTGGCCGAGCAGATCGACACGCCGCTTCACGTCTATCTGGAGCCCGCGACCGTCTTCGTCGCCGGGTTCATCGGCTCGCCGGCGATGAACTTCTTGCCGGCGACCATCGGCGAGGACGGGGAGGTCATCCTGCGCTCGACCGGACAGGCGCTCGGCCAGCATCGCGCCGACGGCTTGCCCGCCGGACGCGACGTTCTCCTGGGCCTTCGTCCCGAGCATCTGGAGCTGGCGCAGGAGGGTCAGGAGCCGGAGGTCGATTTCGACGTTGACCTCGTGGAAACCCTGGGCGCGGACACCCTGGCGCACGGACGCATCGGCGGCGTTGGCGTCACGCTCGCTGCCCGGCTGCCGGGCACGGCACAGGTGGCCGAAGGCGACCGCTTGCCGCTGTTGGCACAGCAGGGCGCGCTTCACCTCTTCAATCAGACGACGGGCCAGCGCCTGGCCGGGGCCTGAGCGCCGGCTAGCCCTCGACGCGCTTGGCCATGTCGGCGGCCATCTCCTCGGCGCCGGCCATGTGGCTGTAGTGGGTGACGTACTCGCCGTCCGGGCCCATCAGGTAGATGAAGCTGCTGTGGTCCATGAGATAGGCGTCGTCGTCGTCGCCCTCGACCTCGGCCTTGCTGTAGTAAACCCGGTACGCTTTCGCCGCCCTCGCGACCTCTTCGTCGCTGCCGGTCAGCGCCACGAGGTTCTCGTGAAAATGCCCGGCGTAGTCGGCAAGCGCCTCGACGGTGTCGCGTTCGGGGTCGACGGTCACGAAGACGGGGGTCACCTTCGCTTCCTTCTCGGGCGCCTGGGCCTCCAGAAGGTCGAGCGCGCGGGTCATCTCCAAGAGGCTCGTGGGGCAGATGTCCGGACAATAGGTGTAGCCGAAGTAGACCAGCATGTAGCGGCCGCGGAAATCCTCGGCCCGGCGGGTTTCGCCGGTCTGGTCGACCAGCTCGAAGGGCCCGCCGATATCCGGCTTGGCCATGCCGCTGACGTTCTGGTCGCCGTCCAGGGCGCCGGTGGCATAGAGGTATCCGGCGATGCCGATCAGCAGGACGAGCAGGCCGATGCAGAAGATGAGAACCGCGCGCGCCAGCGGTCTTTGCGGCATGGTTTCGAACCCTCCCATGTCGCGCCGGCCGCGGCGCCCGCGCCGGCGCTATCCGTGCCTTATCCCCAAACCGTCTGGCGAGATAAGAAATCTTCCCGCCGTGCGCTAGCCGTGAGCCCCTGCGCTGCGGCAACAGGCCGCAGGCTCGACGCGCCGGCAACCGGGCCGTCTAGGCCGGGATTTCGTGCACGTGGATGTCTTCGGCGTCGTGGCGCTCGAGGATTTCCAGCGCGTGCTTTTCCTGGGTTTCGTTGCGCAGGTTCACCCAGAGCACCAGCCCGCCCTTGTCGATCTGGCTTTGCAGTTGCCTGGCGTGGCGGTCGTGCAGGAGTTGCGCCAGGACACTGCCGATCAGCCCCGTCGCACCGCCGCCCATGGCCATGGCGATCAACGCGGATATGGCCGCGCCGCCGGAGGCGACCATGGCGCCGGCGGCGCTGATCGCGCCGATGTAGAACAGGAAGCTGAACATCGCGCCATCCGCCACGGCAAAAGTGGTGCGGGGCACAAAGGCCTGGCGCGGCGCATACGGATCGTCCTCTGCTTCGTCCACCTTGTCGTAGAGGTGGCCCAGCTTGTGCTTCACGGCGTCTTCGCCGGCCAGAAGACTGATGGCGGCGCGGTCGAACCCGTGCGACAGCAGATCCTCCACCGTCCGCTCCAGGCTTTCGGCATCGTGCAGCACGCCGACGGCCTCGCGCACCGTCAGACCCTTCGTGCCCGGCCCGCTGTCCGAAGCTTTTGCATTCCTTTCGCCCATCGCGCCTCGCCTTCGTCAGGTAACCTCTGCCTCGGATTATGCCAGACAGCCTGAGCCGCGCCTTGAGCGATATCAACAGTGGAAGCGAGCGCGGCGGCGTTCAGGCGACGTTCAGGCGACGTTCAGGCAGCGATCAGGATCAGCGCCAAGACCACCGCGAGCAAAAGCTGCACCATGTTGATCGCCACGGAAAGCCGGTGCAGCCGGGCGAAGCGGGCGCCGGCCTTAGCGTCGCCTTGGAGCTCGCGGTCGCGCAGAGCGTTGATCCGCGGCATGAGCCCCTGCCGCGCGACGGCGAAAAGCGCGGCGATGACGAGCAGAACCGCCCCGGCCCAGGGTGCTGCGCCCGGCAGCGCCAGAACGCCGGCCGCGAGCGCGGTGGCGCCGGAGACCCGGTAGTAGACCGGAAACACCTGCCGGATCAGCCGGCCGGCCGCCTCCGCCGGCAGCGTCCGAAACACCAGCGGGGCGAAGACGAACGCGAAGAACAGCATGCCGCCGGCAAGCGCCGACGTCAGGAAGGCCGCCACGGTGTCCGTCCAAACCGTCATCGCTTGGATATGGCGCGCGCAAGGGCCGTGGTGAAGGGTCGCCGAACGGCGCGGGATCGCAGATTGGGCCCCTAGAGCGGTTCGCCGCGGATCAGTCGGGGCAAGTCGCCCACGACGCCCATGGCGTGGCGCATGAAGAAGCGCTTCAGCGGCCCGACCCGGTCCACCGCGGCCAGGCCCAGGTCGCGCGCCGCGCGCAGCGGCGGCAGGTTGTTCGAGAACAGCCGGTTCAGGCCGTCGGTCACGGCGATCAGCGTCATCGCGTCCAGCCGCCGCCAGGACTGGTAGCGGGCCAGCGTCTGCGCCGCGCCGATATCCAGCCCCAGTCGGCGCGCGTCCACCACAGCCTCGGCAAGCGCCGCCACGCCGCGCAGTCCGAGGTTCAGGCCCTGTCCGGCGATCGGATGGATGCCATGCGCCGCATCGCCGACCAGCGCCAGCCGGTGATCGGTGTAGCGCTCCGCGTTGATGAGGCCCAGCGGATAGCACCAGCGTCGCGGCGAGGCCGTGATGGTCCCCAGGGAATCCCCGAAACGACGCATGATCTCCGCGCCGAAGGCGTCGTCGTCCAGCGCCATCATCGCATCGGCGAGCTCGCGGCGCTCGGTCCAGACGATGGACGACCGGTGGTAGACGCCCCCGCTTTCGTCCAGCGGGCCGTCGACCATCGGCAGCATGGCGAAGGGGCCGGACGGCAGAAAATGCTCGTGCGCGACGGCCTCGTGCGGCTTTTCGTGGGCCACGGTGGTGACAATCCCCGACTGCGGATAGCTCCAGGCGGTGGTGCGGATGCCGGCCTCCGCCCGAAGCCGCGAGCCACGCCCGTCGGCGGCCACCAGCAGGCTCGCCCTGACGCGCCCGCTCTCGCCCGTGTCCGCGCGCCACTCGGCTTCGATGTGCCCGGGCAGGCGTCGCGTCTCGCCCACCTGCACGGGCGCCAGGAGCTGCAGCGTCTCGAGTTCCGCCGCGCGCGCGTAGAGCGCCGTTCGAATCTGCCGGTTTTCCACGATCCAGCCGAGCGGCTCCTGGCCGACCTCGCTGTGATCGTAGTGAAGGAAAAAGGGCGAGGCGGGCCGGCCGACCTGTCCGTCGGATACGCGGATGTCCAGGATCGGCTGGGCGGCCTGCGCAATATGCTCCCACAGCCCTATGGCGCCCAGCATCCGCTGGGTGCCGAAGGCAATCGCGGAGGACCGGCCGTCGAAGGGCGCACCACGCGCGGTATCCGGGTCCTCCCGGTCGAGGACGGCCACGCGTATCCCGGCGTGGGCCAGCGCGATGCCCAGGCTCAGCCCGACCATGCCGCCGCCGACGATCACCGCCTCGGTCTGCTCAGCCTTTCGATTTCTACCGCGCGCCATATCGGAACCGTCGCTTGCCGCTTTCTGGTGTGCCGCTATGCCTTCCGGTCCACAAGATCGGTCACCGGGGTGCCGCTGTCCAGCGCCACGGGGCCAAAGCCGGG
>JAWVYK010000027.1:0-16926 GCA_033722755.1 Rhodovibrionaceae bacterium
ATCACCTCCGGCATTCTGCGTGTTGGCGACACGCTGGTGTTCTCGCCGTCCAACAAGACCGCGCGCGTGCGCTCGATCGAGGCCTGGAACCGCGAGGTGCTGCCGGTGGAAGCGCGCGCCGGGGAGGCCGTCGGCATCACGCTCGACGAGCAGCTTTTCCTCGAGCGCGGGGAAATCGCCAGCCACCTGGAGCATGCCCCGCAGCTGACCACGGTCTTTCGCGCGACGCTGTTCTGGCTTGGCCGTACCCCGCTGACACCCGGCAAGACCTACAAGCTGAAAATCTCGACACGCGAAGCCCAGGTGACGATTCAGTCGGTGGACAAGATCATCGACACGGACTCCCTGGCCGGCAAGCCGGGGGAGGAGGTGCCGCGCAACAGCGTGGCCGAGGTCACGCTGCGCTCGCGCGAGGTTCTGGCGCTGGACGAGTATGCGGAGCTGGCGCGCACCGGCCGCTGCGTGCTCATCGAGGACTACGATACCGTTGCCGGCGGCGTGATCTCGATGGAGGGCTATCCGGACCAGCGCACGGCGATGACGGTGCGCGCAACCAACGTCTACAGCGTGGAGCACGAGATCACGCCGGAGATCAGGGCCGAGCGCAATGGCCACGTGGGCGGTGTGCTCTGGTTCACCGGACTTTCCGGCGCCGGCAAGTCGACGCTGGCCATGGAGGTGGAGCGCCGACTGTTCCAGCGGGGCTATCACGTCTACGTGCTGGATGGCGACAATGTGCGCCGCGGCTTGAACGCCGATCTCGGCTTCGCGCCGGAGGATCGGGTGGAGAACATCCGCCGCGTGGGCGAGTTGGCAGCGCTATTTTCCGACGCCGGCCTGATCTGCATCACGGCCTTCATTTCGCCCTATCAGGCCGACCGCGACCGGGCGCGCGGGGCATGCCAGGCCGGGGCCTTTCACGAAATTTTCGTGAAAGCCGATCTCGACACCTGCGAACGGCGCGATCCGAAGGGTTTGTACAAGAAGGCGCGGGCGGGCGAGATCGAAGATTTCACCGGCGTCGACGCGCCCTATGAATCGCCTGCGAATGCGGAGTTGGTTGTCGACACCACGAATGCCAGCATCGACGAAAGCGTCAGCGACGTCATCCGTTACATCGAGAACCGTTTCGTCCTGCAGCCGATGCGCGAGCGGGCCACGCAGTAGGGCGGGTAGCCCCGATTGGCTACCCAGTTCGCGCTGATCGCGCGGTGTAGTTTTTCTGAATCAACTGACACGCGCAGGCTTGTCATGGCGCCGCGCTGCCGATAATCTCTGGACGCTGCTCCTGCCGGACTAAGAGCTGGCATTGAAAAGAAAATTTCCGGCGCCTGTTCGGAGCGAAATTGCGAAAAAGCAATTGGTAAGGTTTCCGCGGCAGGCTAGGTGGTGATCCGGTGCGTCGGGCCTGAGGACCAAGGCCGCGTCGCAGGGAAATGGGGAGAGAGCAGGGGGCAATATGGGCAAGCTCCTGGCGACTTGGAGCCCTAAATTCGAGCATCTGTTTGCGGAACGCCAGATCCTGCTGCGTTCCGAGGATCGGGTCAGAAGCCTTCACATCTCGGCCCGTGTTCAGAAAATCGCAGCCGGCGCGCTGGCGATCGTTCTCGCATGGGGTCTTTACAGCAGTGCCGCCTACGTCCTGCACGGGCGCCAGATGGCCAAGCGCGAGGCCGACCTCGAGGAGGCCAAGCTGGCCTATTTCGATCTGCTGTCCGAGGTCAGCGACTACCAGGGGCAGTTCCACAACATCATAGACGACCTGGAAGCCAATCAGACCTATCTGCTGTCGCTGCTGGCGTCGGACGCGGTCGATCCCAATAGCCTGGCCAATATCGAACGGGAACTGAAGCGCTCCGAGGACGAGCGCGCTCGCGTGGCTCTGGCGCGCGACGATCTGCGAAAGAAGCTGCAGCTCTTCGAAAAGGATCTGCTGTCCGTCGCATCGCGCAACGCAACCCTGGAAAATCAGGTGACGACCATGCGCGAGCGGCTGCGCAGCACGCAGGCGGAGCGCGCCGAAGTGGCCGCCGCGCGCAAGCGTCTCGGCGAGCGGCTCGAGAGCACGAAAAACGAACTGGCGGCGACGGAATCGGAAAAGCTGGGGCTGGCCGCCGAACTGGCGAACGCCAGCCGGCAGATTTCCAGATTGGAGGAACTCCGCACGCAAGACAGCACGGCGATCGCCGCGCTTGATAGCAGGGTCGAGGAGCTTGAGAGCGAGCTGTCGGCGTCCGAGCAGCGGCGCCGCGCCCTGACCCGAAACCTGGCCGCCTTAGAATCCGGCCTGGCCAAATCGGAAGCGCGCGGCGAGGCGTTGCTGGAGCGCGAGAGCGACCTGCTTGCCGAGCTCGAAAGAAAGCAGGACGCAATCGATGAGGCCGCCAACGACAAGGCCATGCTGGCCGACGCGTTGCAGGCTGCGGAATCCTCCCTGGCGCGGGCGGTCGAGCAGGGCGAGGTCATGGCCGCCGAGCGCAAGGAATTGACGCGGCAGGTCAAGAGCCTGCGACTGCACGTGGCCGGCATGAACCAGGTCCAGGATCAACTGATGTCGCGCCTTAGCGAACGCGCGCGCTCCGGCGTCGAGATGATCGAGCGCACCGTGGCGATGACCGGGCTGGACGTCGAGGAATTGCTGCGCGAGGTGCACGAGGATACGTCCAACCAGGGCGGGCCCTTCATCCCGTTCGAGATGGGCGATCTGAGCATGTTTGGGGGCAAAACGAGCAGTCTGCATACAACCGCGGAGCTGCTTGATTCTCATATGGACCGGTGGGAAGCGCTGCAGTTGGTCCTGGCTTCGCTGCCGTTGGCCGCGCCGCTGGATCAGTACAGCCTGACCAGCCGCTACGGTAAGCGAAGGGATCCCGTAAACGGCCGGTCGGCGGCGCATTACGGAATCGATCTGAGCGCGCCTGTGAGTTCGCCGGTCTACACCACTGCCCCAGGAAAGGTCGTCTATGCCGGTTGGCGCGGGCGCTATGGCCGGCTGGTCGAAATCGACCATGGCTATGGCGTGAGCACGCGTTATGCGCACCTGCGCTCAATCGCCGTCAAGCCGGGTGAGTATGTCGAGCACCGCCAAAAGATCGGCACGCTCGGCTCCTCGGGCCGGAGCACCGGACCTCATGTGCATTACGAGGTACGCTTGAACAACCGGCCCCACGATCCGATGAACTTCCTGCAAGCGGGTAAAAATGTTTTCAAAAACTAAGTCCGATGCATCTGGCTCCGGAACTGGGACAAACAGCAGCATGAACACGAGCAGCAAGAGTGGCACGCAAACCGGCGCTTCCTCCGGCGCCCCTCAGGCCGGAAAGAAGAGCTCCGGCGTGCCGTCGATCATCAGCACCGATCTCACCATTCGCGGGAACCTGGAAAGCCGCGGCGACATCCAGGTCGACGGCGAGGTGGAAGGCGATATCGCCAGCCAGACGCTGACCATCGGCGAATCCGCCGTCGTCCATGGCGGCATCAGCGCCGACAGCGCGCGTATCTGCGGCACGGTCCACGGCGAGATCAAGGCGACGACGGTGGTGCTGACGAAGACCGCCCGGGTGACGGGAGACGTCGTCCACCAGAACCTGACGATCGAGGCCGGGGCGTTCCTGGAAGGACATTGCCGCCGCCTGGAGGCGGAGCGCGCCGGCAGCGGCGCGAAGGTTCAGCCTGCCGGCAGCGGTTCCGAGAAAACCGCCTCGGCCGCGCAGCCTGCACAATCAGGCGCCTAGTCTCAGGGCCGGGTTACGCTGCGAAGCTTGCTTTTTTAACCTGTGCCGCCTTTTCCGGTGACAAGACGGCAGAACGTCTCTGCGTCCACGTTGCCGCCGGAGAGCACGACGGCGACGGTGCGGCCAGCCAGATCCAGTTTCCCTGATAGAACGGCGGCGAGGGCCACCGCACCGCCCGGCTCCACCACGAGCTTCAACATCTGGAAGGCGGTGCGCATGGCCGTGGTGACCTCGTCGTCGCTCACCGCAAGGCCTCCGCTCAGAAGGTCCTTGTTGAGGGTGAAGGTCAACTCTCCGGGTGTTGGCGCCAGCAAGGCATCGCAAATAGAGCCACCGCCCGCTGGATTTGCCACGCGCTCGCCCGCCTCGATCGATCTCGCGGTGTCGTCGAAGCCTTCGGGTTCCACCGTATAAATATCCGTGTGCGGCGAAAGCCGGCGCAGCGCAAGCGCCGAGCCGGCGGAAAGCCCGCCGCCGCCGCAGCAGATCAGCACGGCGTCGAGCTCCGCCCCCATGGCCTCGGCCTGCCGGGCGATCTCCAGCCCGCAGGTGCCCTGGCCGGCGATCACGAAGGGATCGTCGTACGGCTTGACCAGCGTGGAGCCACGCTCCTCGCGGAGGCGGGCGGTCACATCTTCTCTGACTTCGTGATACCGATCGTAGAGTATGACCTCCGCACCATAGCTGCGCGTGTTCTCGACTTTGATTCGCGGTGCGTCGGCGGGCATGACGATCGTCGCCGCAATGCCCTGCAATTGCGCGGCGGCGGCCACGCCTTGGGCATGGTTGCCAGAGGAATAGGCGATTATGCCGTTGCGTCGCGCCTCCTCCGGCAGGGTGGAAATGCGGTTGAATGCGCCGCGGAACTTGAAGGACCCCGTGCGCTGCAGCACCTCCGGCTTGATCAGAATGCGCCCGCCGGCCAGCGCGTTCAGTTGCGGGCTTTCCAGAAGTGGCGTTTTCACCGCCAGACCGGCCAGGCGCTCACTCGCCGCAACGACGTCGTCGTATCCGGGCAATGGATCAGCCGTTGTCGATACGCTGGAGGAGGTCATCTATCGCTTTCTCCGTCTCCGGTTCTTCCAGGCTGGGCGCGTGGCCAACACCATCGACCGTGTGCGTGGCCAGGTCCGGGTGCGCGCTCTTCATCCGCTGCAGCGTGCGCTCCGCCAGGATATCGGAGCTCGCGCCCCGGACCGCCAGAAGCGGCACGTGACGCAGACTGCGAAACAGCGGCCACAGGTCCGGCGTCGCCGTCGACCGCCGCAGAGGCTCGACGATCCGCGTATCCCAATCGACGTGCAGCAGGCCGTCGTCGCCTTGTCGGAAGGTCGCCTCGGCAAAGCGCCGCCAGCGCTCGTCGTCTTCGAACCCGAGTTGGGCATAGTGCTGGCGGCAGAGTGCAACCGCCTGATCCCAGTCGGGTTGTGCGCGGTCGTGGCCGACCAACTCCAGAATACGCTGCAGGCCGTCTGTGTCTACGTCGGGGCCCGCGTCATTCAGCACTGCACCGCGCACCACGGTCGGCGCCAGCACCCCGAGGCCCATGACGAGGATGCCGCCAAGCGAGGTGCCGACGAAGACGGCGCCATGAATCCCGGCTGCAGCGAAAACCTGTCGCAGATCGCCCAGATAGGTCACTGGCGTGTAATTGCGCCAGTCGCCGTCGTAGTCCGAGCGGCCCCGTCCCCGGTAATCCGGGCAGAGAACCCGTCGCGAAGCGGCCAGCCGTTCCGCCACCTGTTCGAAATCCTTGGCGTTGCGCGACAGGCCGGGCAGGCAGACGACAGGCGTCGCTCCTTGCGCGGGCCCGGGATAGTCGCGGTAGGCCAGCATCAGACCGTCCTGGGCGGCGATCCTGCGCGAGCGGTAGCCGGCCTGAGATGCGCACATCTATGTCCGGCCTTACCCGCCGATACCCAGGAGCGGCGGCAGCTCGTCGAGGCTCTTTATTTCTGCGGCGATGTCTCCGGGTAGCCGCTCGGGCGGCACCCCCATCCTGTTGAGACGCGCGACCGCGAAGCCGAAGTGGGCCGCGCCTGAGGCGTCCCAAGGGTTCATGGAGACGAAGCAGATTCGCTCTGCCGGCACACCCAGCCGGTCCACGCTCAATTGATAGACCCTCGGGTCCGGCTTGTAGATGCCCACGTCCTCCACCGAATGTATGCCGTCGAGCAGGTCGCCGATGCCCGCCGATTCCACCGCACCGGCCAGCATCTTCGGTTCGCCGTTGGAGAGGATTGCGGTTTTGAGGCCGGCCTGTCTCAGCGTCGTCAGCGTCTGCTTGACCTCCGGATAGGCGTCGAGCCGGAAATAGAGGTCCATCAGGGTGCGGTGAATGGCGTCGCGCTCCGACACCTCGAACTTGTCCAGCGCGTAGGACAGCGCATCGCCCGTGATCTGCCAGAAATCCACGTGGCTGCGCATGAGGCTGCGCAGCCAGGTATATTCGAGCTGCTTTTGCCGCCAAAGCGCCGAGATCGCCTCGGCATCAGGGCCCAGATCGTCGGCAATGCGCCCGGCCGCGGCATGCACGTCGAAGAGCGTGCCGTACGCGTCGAAAACGCAGGCTTCTATATTTTCCAGTTTCGTCTTGGCCATCTTGGGAACCAGCCCTCTGAGTTTTGTCGTTGGCGCAGGCTTTCATCGGCGCGCCGTTTCGCCCTAGGCAAGCCGCTTTCGGCGGCCGGCGCAAGGCTATGATGCACGAGGCGATGCCGGTGGCCTTGTGCAGTGCGGATATCGGAAGATCAGGGGGCTATTCGGCTGACGGCGGGGTATGGCGCAGTTCCGGAGACACCATCATCGCCACCTGCGAGGGGAGCAGGTGCTGCCGGTAGACCGGCACGCTTTCGAAAATGCGCTGAACGTAGTTCCGGGTCTCTTCCAGCGGGATGGACTCGATCCAGTCGATCGGGTCGACCCAGCCGGATCGCGGATCGCCGTACGTCGATATCCACTTGGCGACGTTGCTGGGCCCGGCATTGTAGGCGGCCAGCGCGAGCAGCGTGGAGCCGTCGTAACGCTCCAGCAGGCGGGCGAGATAAGCGCTGCCGAGCCGCAGGTTGTAGTCCGGTTCCTCGAGGAGCTTGTTGCGGCTGTAACCGACATTGATCGTCCGCGCGACGCTGCGCGCGGTGGCGGGCATCAGCTGCATAAGCCCACGCGCGCCGGCGCCGCTTATGGCCTCGGTGTCGAAACCGCTTTCCTGCCGGATCACGGCCAGCACCAGCGGCGCGGGCGGCCCCGCGTCTTCTTCGCTCCGCTCTTTCAGGGCCTCTGCAATGCTGGCGGGCAGGGGATAGAGGTGGTCGGAGAGAATGATGCCGTTCAGGCGCGCATAGCGGGCCGCGCTGACCGAGAGATCCTCGCGCCCGATTTCGGCGCCAAGGGCGGCGACCAGATGGAATTCCTCCGCGCTCTCGGCCTGCTGACGCAAGGCGTGGAAGAAAGGCTCCAGGCGATCCTGTTCGTCCAGACGTGACAGGAGCTTGACGACCTGCACCAGTTCGCGCCGCTGGAATGCTGCGCGCTTGTCGCCATCCGGGTGCAGCGTGCTCTCCAGGATGACCATGAAGCGGCCGAGCACCTTGTCGGAGGCCAGTTGGCCGTAGAACGTGGTCGAATGCGCGGCCGCCGCGGAGTACCAGTGGCGGGCATCCTCCGAGCGTCCAAGCTCCTCCGCCGCGCGGCCTGCCCAATAGGCGGCGCGCGACCGGCTGACCGGTGTCGAGACGCCCGCATACATGCGCTCGAAATGTTCAAGGCCCCGCTCCACGTCATTCAGGAAGCGCAGGGAAATCCAGCCCGCCAGCCATTCGCCTTGGGCGAAGCCCAGCCCGGAGGTCAGACCATGGTTGGCGGCGAGCCGCCGGGCGGCCGAAATGTCGCCGCGTTCCAGCGCCTTGCGCGCGGTCCAATGGCGCAGGCCCCACCAGCGCTCCGGCCGCGGAAGACTCGCATCCGGCGGATCCAGAAGTTCCAGAACCCCTTCGTAGCGGTCCTTGCGCAGGCGCCAACGCGCGCGGTCGTAGATGAAACCCGGCAGCTTCTGGAATTCTGCCGGCACCCGGGCAATACGCCCGTCGACGCCGGGAGACATCCGGGCCAGCGCAATGCGCGCTTCGGCATAATGCGGATAAGGACCGCCGAGCCGGGCCGCCTGCCGCCGGGCGGAGACGGCGTGCCCGGCCCACAGCAGGTTCTCCAGGCGCTCTATTTCCTCTTCGCGGCTGACCCGTCCCTTGAGACGCCTCAAGAACCGCCGCTCATCGGCCACATTGAACACGCCGTCGATCCAGCCGCCTTTCAGGACCGTCCAGGCCTCGGCGTCCCGGCCGAGGGCGAAGAGCGCATCGGCATGGGCTTCCACGCCTTCGTTGGTCAGCGGCGGATGTTCGGCGAACCAGACGGCCAGGCGGGCCGGATCCTGGGTGCCGTCAATGGCGCGTTCGGCCCGCCGACGCAGGTTCCATTGCCACGGCCAATGCGGATTCTGCTCCAGGAAGCGCGAGGATTTTGCAAAATTTCCACCGGGCTCGGGGCGGGTCAGCTCGGTCCAGACGACGATCTTTTCCAGGAGCGGCAGGTTGGTGGACGCCGCGAGTTTGGCGGCCTTGTCGAAATCCCGCTTGTCCGCCGCGGCCAGAGCCGCGCGCGCGTCTTCGCTAGCCTGCTGCGAGAGCGCGCGCACCTCGGCTTGCGCCGACCCATTCGCGATCAGCACCAGCAAAACGACGGCAATGGCCACCACCAACCGCATCTCGGTTTCCCTTGCAGGCAAAAGACGGATCTAAGTCTACGGTAAGTCCTGATAAGGGACAATTAAGCATTTTAAGAAATTTCTTGGTTATTTCGTGACCGGGGCGGCGAGCAGGGCGCTTGTCCCGATGGCGGCGAGAGTCTATTTTCGCGCCGTCATCCGCCGCAAGAGGCGCGCCGGTCCCGGGAGGCGCGCCCGCCCGGCCCATAGCCGTGCAAAAGAGCGGAAAATCCCGGTGCAACGACCCATTGCTCCAATTGGAGGCGAGATCATGTCCGCGCCGATGTTCATGGGCTCCATTCCTGCCCTGATCACACCGTTCAAGAACGGTGCCGTGGACGAGAAATCGTTCCAGCGCTTTGTCGACTGGCAGATCGGGCAGGGCAGCCACGGCGTGGTGCCCGCCGGCACGACGGCGGAAAGCCCGACGCTTTCCCATAAGGAGCACATGCGCGTAACGGAATTGTGCGTCGAGGTCGCCAAAGGACGCGTACCCGTGATCGCCGGCACCGGGTCGAACTCGACCGCCGAGGCCATCCTGCTCACCAAGCACGCCAAGGACGCGGGCGCCGACGCGGCACTGGTGGTCACGCCCTATTACAACAAGCCGACCCAGGAAGGCCTTTACCAGCACTTCAAGGCCATTCACGACGCGGCGGATCTGCCGATCATTATCTACAACATCCCCGGGCGCTCGGTCGTCGACATGTCGGTCGAGACCATGGCGCGCCTGGCTGAGCTGCCCAATATCGTTGGGGTCAAGGACGCGACTGCCGATCCGGTAAGGCCAGCCAAGACCCGCCTTGCGATCGGCAACGGCTTTACCCAGCTTTCCGGCGAGGACGGCAGCATCATGGCCTTCCTTGGCATGGGCGGGCACGGCTGCATTTCGGTGAGCGCCAACGTCGCGCCGGCAATGCTGGCCGAGATGCACGAGGCCTGGCAGCGCGGCGACGTGACGTCCGCGATGCAGATCAATGACCGTCTGATGCCCCTGCACGAGGCGTTGTTCGTCGAGAGCAGCCCCGGTCCCGTGAAGTTCGCCGCCAGCCTCTTGGGTATTTGCGGCAACGAGGTTCGCCTGCCGCTGGTGCCGGTGCAGCCGGAGACGGAAGAACGGGTCCGCGCCGCGATGGTGCACGCGGGCCTGCTCAACTGAGGGCTCGCCTCCGGCCCCAGGGTTCCGAAACGCCGCAGAGCGCGAAAACCAGGATAAAACATGGCCAAAGCCAGCAACGGCGGCCCGCCGGTCGTCCAAAACCGACGGGCGCGCCACGACTACTTCATTGAGGACACCATCGAAGCCGGCCTCGTCCTGACCGGCAGCGAGGTAAAGTCGCTGCGCGCGGGCCGGGCGTCGCTGGCTGAGGCCCATGCCGGAGAGCAACGCGGCGAAATCTGGCTGTTCAACGCGCACATCGCCGAATACGCGCCGGCCAACCGGTTCAGCCACGAGCCTCGGCGCCCGCGCAAGCTGCTTCTGCATCAGCGCGAGATCAACCGTCTTATCGGGCAGTCCCAGCGCGAGGGCTATACGCTCGTGCCGCTCAAGATCTATTTCAACAAGCGCGGCGTGGCCAAGCTCCAGCTCGGGCTCGCCCGCGGCAAGCGAAAGGTCGACAAGCGCGAGAGCGAGAAGGCCAAGGACTGGCAGCGGCAGAAGCAGCGACTGCTGCGGGAAATGGGCTAGACCCGGTCCAGCAGGGCGTCGAACACGCTTTCGAACATTTCCGGAGTGAGCCGGCCCGTGTTCGTGTTGTAGCGCGAGCAGTGATAGCTGTCCGCCAGCACGAGGCCGTCGGGCAGTTCGTGCTGTGCGCCGTGCGCGAAGGGGAAGCGGCTTCGAACCAGTCCCCTGGCGCTCAGCACCGCGTTGTGCGCGACCGCGCCGAGCGCGACGATGGCGCACAGATTGGCCAGGCTGTCGATTTCCGCCTCCAGGAACCGACGGCACTGCCGTATTTCATCGGTGGCGGGCTTGTTCTCCGGCGGTACGCAGCGCACTGCGTTGGTGATCCGGCACCCGACCAGACGCAGTCCGTCCTGGGTGCTGCGCCCGTAGTCGCCCTCTGCGAGACCGAATTTCAGAAGCGTCGGGTAAAGCAGATCGCCCGCGAAATCGCCCGTGAATGGGCGCCCGGTGCGGTTGGCCCCTTTCAGGCCGGGCGCCAGGCCGACGATGAGCAGCCGCGCGCCTGCATCGCCGAAGGAGGGGACCGGTGCGTTGAAAAAATCCGGAAATCTGGCGCGGTTCCCGTCACGGAACTCGGCCAGTCGCGGGCAGAGGCGGCAATCCGGCGGCGGGCTTGCGGCCTGTTCTGACATCGGCGGGCCGAGGCTCTCTTTAAGGCTGGCTGTCGCTCAGGCCGGATAGACTTCGGCTTCGTCCTCTTCGTAGTCGTCGAAGTCCTCATCGACGTAGTCGTCGTCGTCCGGCTCCGCACGGTGGCGCCGTCGCTCCTCCTGGCCTCCGGAATGGACGCGCTCGATCTGCTCCTGGAACTCGGTCAGGTCGACGAAGATATCGGCCTGGCGACGCAGTTCGTCGGCGATCATCGGCGGCTGCGAGCGAATGGTGGAAATCACGGTGACGCGCACGCCCCGGCGCTGCACGGCCTCGACGAGGCGGCGAAAGTCGCCGTCGCCGGAAAACAGCACGATGTGGTCCAGCTTCTCGGCCATTTCGAGCACGTCGATGGCGAGCTCGATGTCCATGTTGCCCTTGAGCTTGCGGCGACCGGCGGAATCGGTGAACTCCTTGGTCGGCTTCGTCACCATCGTGTAGCCGTTGTAATCCAGCCAGTCGATGAGGGGGCGAATCGGCGAATATTCCTGATCCTCCACCAGGGCCGTGTAGTAGAAGGCTCGAATCAGTTGCGCACGGTCGGCAAAGAGCTCCAGCAAGCGCTTGTAATCTATGTCGAAACCCAGCGCGCGTGCCGTCGCATAGAGGTTCGCGCCGTCAATAAAGAGAGCAATTTTCTCCTGAGGATAGAACTGCATGTTTGAACTTCCTGCTTTTGCAATACTTATGCTGAAACGTTATGGATTGTTTCGTCGAACACTCCGAGTTGTTTTAAGCAGTTGTGGGAAGCTGTCAATGGCACTTCAAGTTTTTAATGTCCGAAATTTCTGAGGTCCCGGCGAACGACGCTTTGGGAGCAGCAAGCCGAAAGCGTTTGATTGCTTGGAAAAGGTGAGCAGAGACCAAATGGTTTTGATTGGTCTGGGCGCGAATTTGCCGCACCCCGAGTACGGTGACGCCCGCAGCACGCTGGAAGCCGCGCTTGCCGTGCTCGAGGAAAGGGGCATCCGGGTCGCGGCACGCTCGCGCTGGTTTCGAAGCGCGCCGGTTCCGCCCTCCGACCAGCCGTGGTTCATCAATGGCGTCGCTGCGCTCGAGACGGATCTCGGCCCTGTAGACCTGCTGGCGCAGCTGCATGACATCGAGAACGCCTTCGGGCGGGTGCGGCGCGAGCCCAATGCGCCGCGGCGGGTCGACCTCGACCTGCTCGACTATGATGGCCGTGTGCGCGAGGGTGGGGAAGGCGACAGCAGGCGCGCCGGTCCGACCCTGCCGCATCCCCGGATGGCCGAGCGGGCCTTTGTGTTGCTGCCCCTGGCCGATGTCGCGCCCGGATGGCGGCATCCCGTCACCGGGCGGCCTTTGGAAAAGCTCATTGAAGACCTGCCCGGCGACCAAATCGCCGAGCCCGTGGGCGAGCGCGAGGCCTGAGCCGAGCGCGCCGAGGCGCCCCTTGTATTTGCGCCGGCCTCCCCATATATTGCGCAGCCTTTCCACCCTTCCGTAACTGTGCTGTCCAGGAGCGCCACATCATATGGCCCGCGTTACCGTCGAAGATTGCATCCTGCAGGTTCCCAACCGGTTCGATCTCGTGCTGCGCAGCGCACAGCGTGCGCGCGACATTTCCGCCGGTTCTCCGCTGACAGTGGAGCGCGACAACGACAAGAACCCGGTCGTCGCGCTGCGGGAAATCGCCGATCAGACCGTAGACGACGAAGCGCTCAACGAAGCCATCATCCGCGGCATGCAAAGGCATCACGAGCAGGACGAGCCGGAAGAGGACACGCCGGAGTTCGACGCCCTTGAAGGCGAACTCGCGGCAGAGCTCGGCGTCGTCGGCGCGCAGACGACCTCCGATCAGGAGCCCAACGACGAGGGCGAGATCAGCCTGGAGGACATGGCCGAGTCCGAGGCGGCCGAGCAGCCGAGCGAAGAGTCCGAGGAAGAAGAGTAGAACGCCGGGCGCGCCGCTCGTCCCTGAACGCCGCCGCTTCTCGGGGCGGGCGTGTTCTGCCGCCTTGGCCCGCACGCTTTCACGCCTTATCTTATGTTCAAGATTGTGATATCGGCGCGCCGAGGGCGCGTCTGGAAATTGCGGACAGGCGTGGATGCTCCGGCAATTCGAACTGGTCGAACGGGTCAAGTCGTACGATCCGGGCGCGGATGAGGACGCGCTCAATCGCGCGTACGTCTTTGCTATGCAGGCGCATGGCTCGCAGACGCGCGAATCCGGCGATCCCTATTTTTCGCACCCCGTCGAGGTCGCCGGCATTCTCAGCGACCTGAAGCTGGACAGCGCGTCGATCATCACCGCGCTGCTGCACGACGTGGTGGAGGATACGGAGACCTCCATCGAAGACGTGGAGGCGATGTTCGGCAGGAACATCTCCCGCCTCGTCGATGGCGTGACCAAGCTCTCCCGCCTCGAGCTGCAATCCGAACAGAGCAAACACGCCGAGAACTTCCGCAAGCTCGTACTGGCGATGTCCGAGGACATCCGCGTGCTGCTGGTCAAACTGGCCGACCGTTTGCACAACATGCGAACGCTCAAGCACGTGCAGAACGAGGCGAAACGCCGCCGCATCGCCATGGAGACGCTGGAAATTTACGCTCCGCTCGCCGAGCGCATCGGCATGGAGCGGTTCAAGGACCAGCTGGAGGACCTCGCCTTTCGGGAGATCAATCCGGACGCCTACGTTTCCATCGTGCGCCGGCTGGAATTTCTGGAGGCCGACGGCGAGCAGATCACCCGGAAGGTGATCGACCAACTGCACAAGGTCTTGCGCGATGGCGGCGTCAATGCCTCGGTCCACGGCCGCGTCAAGTCGCCTTATTCGATTTGGCGCAAGATGCAGCGCAAGAACATCGGCTTCGAGCAGCTGTCGGATACCATGGCCTTTCGCGTGATCGTCGATAGCGTGGAAGACTGCTATCAGGCGCTGGGCATCCTGCACAGCCAGTATCCCGTGGTTCCGGGGCGCTTCAAGGACTACATCTCGACGCCCAAGCCCAACGGCTACCGCTCGCTGCACAGCGGGCTCATCGGTCCGGAACGCCAGCGCATCGAGGTGCAGATCCGCACCGAGGACATGCACCGCATCGCGGAATACGGCGTCGCAGCGCACTGGAGCTATAAGCAGGGCACCAGCCTCGATGGCCGCAAGTATCGCTGGGTGCGCGAGCTCCTGGATATCCTGGAGCACGCCTCCAATCCCGAGGAGTTCCTGGAGCATACCAAGCTGGAGATGCACCAGGACCAGGTGTTCTGCTTCACGCCGAAGGGCGACCTCATCGCCCTGCCCAGGGGGGCTACGGCGGTGGATTTCGCCTATGCCGTCCATTCCGAGGTTGGCGACACCTGCGTCGGCTCCAAGGTCAACGGCCGGCTGGTGCCCATCCGCACGACGCTCAACAACGGCGATCAGGTAGAAATCCTAACCTCCAAGACCTCCTCTCCTTCGCCCGACTGGGAGAAGTTCGTGGTCACCGGAAAGGCGCGTGCGCGCGTGCGCCGCTTCATCCGGCTGAAGGAGCGCGAGCAGTATTACGAGCTCGGCCGCCAGCTTCTGACCAAGGTGTTTCGCCAGGAGGGCTACGAATTCACGGAAAAGGCGCTCGAATCGGTGCTCAAGCGCTTCGGCTGCGACAGCGCGGCAGACCTCTGCGTCGCCGTGGCGATGGGCACGCATACCCCGCGCGAGGTCCTCACCGCAGTCTTTCCCGGCGTCAAGGACGCCGAGCAGTCGGACAAGGTCGTGCCACTGGCCAAAACCCGGCAGCGGCATGGCAAGGGCGCCAACGCGCTTCCGATCAAGGGCCTCATTCCCGGCATGGCGGTGCATTACGCGCACTGCTGCCACCCTTTGCCCGGCGACCGGATCGTCGGGATCGTCACCACGGGCAAAGGCGTCACCGTTCACACCATCGACTGCGAAACGCTGAGCGCTTTCGCCGAGACGCCCGAAAGATGGGTGGACCTGGCTTGGGACGTGGACGACGCGGTCGACGGCCACACCGGGCGCCTGCACGTGGTGGTCGCCAACGAACCGGGCAGCCTCGGCTCGCTGTCGACCGTTATCGGCAAGAATTCCGGCAACATTACGAACCTGAAGATCACGAACCGCTCCGTGGACTTCTTCGAGATGCTGATCGACATTGAGGTGCATAACCTCAAACAGCTGACCAACATCATTGCCGCGTTGCGGGCGACGCCGGTCATCACCTCGGTCGAACGCGCGCGCGGCTGACGCCAGCGAGGCAGGGAAGGGACGAATGGTTTTCGGCAGGCGGCAAAGGCCCCCGTTCATGGAGCGGTTCCGGGAGCTTATGTGGCCAAGCGCCGGCTGGCGGAGACGCGGGCTCTATATGGCCCACCGGCTGCGCCGTTTGCCGGGCACTCCGGAGTCGATCGCGGCCGGCTTCGCCTGCGGCGCGGCGATTTCTTTCACGCCGTTCATCGGCTTGCATTTCGTGTTGGCCGCCCTGATCGCCTGGCTGATCGGCGGCAACGTCATCGCTTCGGCCATCGGCACTGCGATCGGCAATCCCTGGAGCTTCCCCTTCATCTGGGCGTGGATCTTCTCGCTCGGCCGGTGGGTGATGGGGGCGGCGGATGTCGGCGCACTGCCCGATGACCTGACGATGGCCTTCATCTTCGATCGTCCCTGGAAGGTGTTGCTTCCCATGATCGTCGGCGGCATACCGACTGCGCTCGTCGCCTGGGTCGCATTCTATTGGCCGGTCAAGCGGGCGGTCGCGACCTATCAGCATGCCCGCAGGCGAGCGCGAATTCGCGCCTACCGCCGTGTGCGGGAGAACCGGGCGAGCGCGAAAAGGTCGGGGCTGAAGGAGAAATCATGACGGATCACCTGCGTCTGGGGGTAAACATCGACCACGTTGCGACCATCCGCAACGCCCGCGGTGGGCGCCATCCCGACCCGGTGCGCGCGGCGCGGCAGGCGGCCATGGCGGGCGCCGACGGGATCACCGCGCACCTGCGTGAAGACCGGCGGCATATCTCGGACTCGGATATCGAGGCGCTGGCGCAGGTATTGGACGTACCGCTCAATCTGGAAATGGCGGCGACCGAGGAGATGCTGGAGATCGCGCTGCGCCATCGGCCCAACGCCGCCTGCATCGTGCCGGAGAAGCGCAGCGAGGTGACGACGGAAGGCGGGCTGGACGTCGTCAGCGGCCGCGCTCACCTGACGGACTATGTCCGCAAACTGGGCGACGCCGGCATTCGCGTCTCGCTTTTTGTGGACCCCGAAAGCGCGCAGCTTGCCGCGGCGGCCGAGCTCGGAGCGCCGGTGGTCGAGCTGCACACGGGCGCCTATTGCGACGCCTTTCTGGAAGACGGTTCGGGCCAAGCGAGCCAGCGCGAATTGGAGAAGCTGAAGCGCGCGGCGGAAGAGACGGAGCGTCTCGGCCTGGAGTGCCACGCGGGCCACGGACTAACCTTCGATACCGTCGGGCCGGTGGCGGCCATTCCGCAGGTCGTCGAACTGAATATCGGCCATTTCCTGATTGGAGAGGCGATCATGAGCGGCCTGGAAAGCGCGGTGAAACGGATGCGCTCGCTGATGGACAAGGCGCGCGCGGAAAGCCTTGGGGCGCGCAGCGCATGATCATCGGCATCGGCAACGATCTGATCGACATTCGCCGGGTGGAGAAGACGCTGGAGCGGTTCGGCGACCGCTTCGTCTCCCGCGTCTTTACCGAGGTGGAGCAGCGCAAATCCGACCGCCGATTGGCGCGCGCGGCAAGCTATGCGAAGCGATTTGCGGCAAAGGAAGCGTGCGCCAAGGCGCTCGGCACGGGGGTGCCGCGGCGCGGCGTGCATTGGCGCCATCTGGGCGTCGTAAACCTGCCGGGCGGCAAGCCAACCATGGAACTGACCGAGGGGGCGGCATTGCGCTTGCAAGAAATCGTCCCGGAAGGCATGGTCGCGCAAATCGACGTGACCATTACCGACGACTATCCCTTGGCGCAGGCCTTCGTGATCATCTCCGCGATACCGGCTCCGTCACAGGGAGGGGCGCAGGAGTGACGGTTTCCAACCACAAACGGGATCTGCCGGTAAGCGAGGACGGGGGTCGCGGACGCGAAGGCATGAAGAGCACCAA